>JACXTP010000129.1 GCA_016919625.1 Methanomassiliicoccaceae archaeon | reverse complement strand
GGGGCGAGTACGAACCGTACAGTACGGAAAAGGCCGCTCACGTTGTGGCGGAGATGAAACGCCTCGTTCCCCGATGGGCTCGGATACAGCGCATCCAGAGAGACATCCCTGTTCAATTGATAGAGGCGGGGGTGGACAAGAGCCACCTCCGTGAGCTGGCCAGGGATGAACTTAGATCGAGGGGGATATCCTGCCAATGCATCCGCTGTCGTGAGGTAGGGCTAAAAGGGATACGCCGCTTCGAGCGGGAGGAGGTCAAGTTCAGCGATGTACAATATCGTGCCTCCCATGCGGCGGAACGGTTCTTGTCCCTTGACCTCCCCGGACAGGACGCTCTGGTGGCCTACCTCCGTCTCCGGCTTGGACCAGGCGACAGGGCTCAGGTGCGGGAGCTGAAGGTCTTCGGTCAGATGGCACGCATCGGCCAGGAGGGAAAGGACGCCCAGCACCGTGGATTCGGGCGGGAGCTTATGTCCCAGGCCGAATCCTTGGCCACTGAGGAAGGGTATGCCGAGATGGCGGTGACCAGCGGCGTCGGGGTCCGTCCCTACTATTTCACGCTCGGATACTTGCGCCAAGGGCACTATATGGTCAAACAGCTCTAGGCCAGAGGGGCCCGGATTTTTATTAGCTCATGACAAATGATATATGCCCAGACAGCCATTCGATGCTGGGGATGGAAAATGGGATGCCTGGTTTGCGGTTCCAGGACCAGCGCTGGCTCGTATCTGTGCGGTCGTTGTTATAAGAGATCAGAGGACCCTTTGCATCTGGCTCTGACCCGCAAGGACCCCTGCGCCGACCGCCGCATCGCCAATCTGGACAGCATGATGCTCAGGCTAGGCCCCTCGTTCCTTAGCGAGGTCAAGACCAGCAAGGGATTGGAACCGGGCATGACCTTCGATCGGATGATGGCGATACCGGAGCGCCCCCATCTCGCTTCATTCATAGATCTCTATCTCGACCACGCCGGCATGGAGCTGACGTTGACAGGGGATGAGAGGTTGCCGCATCGCGACCTCATCGTTCGCATGGTCAGGGAGACGAAGGACCTGGAGTTCGCCACCGAGACCTGGGCCAAAGCGTCCATACGCCTGGGGAACATAGTGTCATTGGCCCTCCGCAAGGTTAACGGTCTGGAGGTGGAGGCCGAGGACGCGGCGCGTACCATGTCAGAGCTCCACACCATGGCCCAAAGGTTCTACGCCCAGGCGGTGCCCTTCCCGGAACTCGCCGTAGTGGCCAGGGGCAACGAGGCGCTGATGCTGCATTGGCAAGGGCGTAGCGAGGAGGCCATGGAGAGGCTGGAGGTGGAGCTGCTCGGAGCCCCGGACGACATCAAGGCGGAGATTTTGCTGAAGATGTCACAGATCCACATTGAGCGAGGTGAGGTGGCCAAGGCCTTGGAGGCGTTGCGGTCCATCCCCCCAGAGAAGTCTGGGGCTAGGGTGGAACGTTTGAGGGCGCGGGCGGAGGGTCGATAATGACCGACCTGAGCGGCATTCTCGACCAACGAATGAACGATAGCATCGTGAGCGCGTTGAACGAATTGGACTTCGTGGAGTTCCAAACGTTGATGTCGAATCTGCTAGGCAAGATCGGCCTCACCCTCACCGATCGCAAGACCGAGGGCGATGCGGTGCAGTTCCGCGGTGAGAGCGAGGAAGGGCGTTACCTCATACTCGCCTCCCGTCTCTTCGACCACGCCTCACTGAGCAGCGTGAAGCGTTTACGCACGATAGCCAAGGCCGAGGGTCGCAACCCCGTGCTCATGATCACCAACGACCTCGAGCCGGAGGCGAAAAGGTACGCCGATTCAGAGGGGGTCTCCTATGCCGACAAGCAAAAGCTATTGTTATTGCTGCGCAAATATGAGCTGGCCGACCCCATAGTGGAGAAATTGGACCAGCGCATCCTCGAGTCGCAAGGAAGCCGAGGGCTCCCCTCGGCAGGACGTTTCGACAAGCATATGGACCATGCGATCGAGCTAATGGATGCCGGTCATTACGACGAGGCGCTCTTCGACCTGGACCGAGCCTTGGAATTGAAGCCCAACCATGATGACGTGTGGCGCATGCGAGCCTCCGCCCTCTACCATCTGGGTCACCTGGAGGAAGCGACAGAGTCCTGTCAAAAAGCCATTGAGCTGCGCCCTACCGACCACAATGCGTGGTTGTTGCTGGGGTTGATCAAAGGTCAAGCGGAGGACCTGGAGGGGGAGCTGCGGTCCTATGACAATGTGCTGCGCCTCGACCCAGGCAACCGTTCCGCCCTGCTCAACCGAGGCACCGCACTGTACCGCGCCAAAAAGCTGGACCAGGCTCTGAAGAGCTTCGACCAGCTGATCAAGGCCAACAACGAGGACGCCATGGCCTGGAACAACCGGGGCATCGTCCTTAAAACGATGGGCCGTAGGCGGGACGCCATGGACGCGTTCACCCGAGCCGCCGCCTTGGACCGCGATTATGTCAATCCTCTCATCAACCTCGGTCTAATGCACACCGAGGACGCCCAGCCAGAGAAGGCCGCGCAGGACTGGAAGATGGTGCTGCAGCTGCAGCGGCGCCGCCCGGAGATATGGTTCAGCCTGGGAGAGGCCCTCTCGGCGATGGGCGAGATGGATGATGCGAGGGTGGCCTATGAGAGCGCCTTGCAATATGACCCCACCATGGATGAGGCGAGGAAGCGCATCGAAGAGATCGATATCGCCATCAATCCACCTCAGGAGGAGGCGCCGCCCGAGGCCGAGCCGATCATGGAAGAGCGCTCAGCGCCAATGGCACCAACGGCCTTGGTGGTTGAAGCGATAGTAACAGAGCAAACATCGACCCCTTCACCTCACACCGAAGCTAGCAAGGATGTCACCGGGGAGCCTGCCCCTGTCGTCGAACAATACCAGGCCGTGCCGCAACCGGATGAGAGGGTCGAGTCCGTCGATGAAGCCCCGGTCCTCCTGGAGAGGTCGTTGGTATGCGAGCCTGACATGTCCTTGGAGGTGCCCCCCGAGGAACATCTGGAGATCGTTGCGGAACCGGAGCGGGCATTGGTCGAGATCAGGGAGGGGCCAGTCCAAGCCGATGCTCAAGAATTTGAGCTTCGACCGGAGGCCATTCCCATTGTCGTCTCGCCGTCGGTAACCGAAGAACCGGAGAGGGAGGAGGCCCAGAGGTGCGAACCGGTCCCTGACATGGAGGTAGCCCCCCCGCTAACGGTCTGTGAGACCCCGGACATGGTGGCGGCCACACTGGCAGCGATAACGGTCGAGGCCGAGCCAATGCTGGACCCAAAGGTCGAAGAGGACCGGACCGACGCCCGATCCCTTGAGACCGAGCATATGATTGACCTCCCGACCCGGAGGCGCCTGGCAGCGAAGATGCTGCTCATGGTGGGCGAGGCCGACCGAGCCCTAGTCGAGGTGGACCGTGCCTTGCAGGAAGAGCCGGAGTCCTCCGAACTGATGGTGCTTCGCTCGGAGGTCCTCATGGCCCTGGGAAGACAGGACGAGGCGCTAACCGCCCTCGGAGCGAGCTACCAGATCGACCGGGACCCGGATGTGATCTTCGACATCGAGGCCCTGAGCCACCGTTTCGGCCTCAAGGCGGAGTCGCAGAGGTTGTTGGGGATGCTCCCATCATCGCAGGAGGCTTTCGCCCGGGAGCTAACCGGTCACCTCGAGCGTCGGGAGTTCGAGCAGGTCATAACCAAATCTGCACAGGCCGGGGATCGATCGTCCGCCCTGTCCAGGCAATGTCTGGCCCTTGCCCTCATGGAGCGCCGTCGCTACCGCGAGGCCTCCAAAGTGTGGCAGGAAATGCTGACACAGTTCCCTGGCTGGGCCGAGGCGCTCAACAACCTGGGGGTGTGCATGCGGTTCATGGGCGAGTACGGTTACGAGGAGCCATTGCGCTACATGATGCTGGCCACCCTGATCGACCAGGAATTCTCTGAGGCTTGGAACAACATCGGTTGCGTCTACTTCGCCGCTGGCGCTTATGCTGAGGCATTGAAGGCCTTCCGTTCCGCCATCGCCATCGATCGCAACCCGGACTATTACCTCAACCTGAGCAGTGCCCAGATGGCCATCGGCGAGGTGGCCGGGGCCAAGCAATCGCTCACCTCGGCCTTGCAGCTGGAGGAGACCCCGGAGGTGCTCTTCATGCTCGCGGTGATCGCGGAAAAGGAGGGCGACCTGCGCTGGGCCGCTTCATTGTACTCCGATGCCATCGCACTCAAGCCAGACTTCCGTGACGCGGTGTTCAACTTGCAAAGGGTGAAGCTGCAGCTGAAGTACAGCAAGTGAGTGCGTCGAGAGAATAAGAAAAGTATGGGTATGAAGGGGTTTACGCGCGGGAGATGTTCATGACCACGACGTCACGGACGTCGCGCATCTCACTGAACGGCAGGATGAGGCGACCTTGGCTGTCGCTCTTGAACAGGCGCGCATCGATCTCCTCCGCCGGGATGACCAGGACATGGTGTATTTCGCCGGTCTGCGTGTTGAGAACAAAATTGTCGATCATGCCCAGGATCTGACCATCGTTGGTCATGACCGTCTTCCCCTTCAATTCAGTGATGAACTTCCTCATCGTGCACCCCTTCCTTATATAATACTCGGGCCAATGAATGGCCTAGTGCGTATATATGATTTTTGCAACTTGGGCCAGATGTCAACCTATGTACTCGCCGTAGTAACGGCAGCGGCAGAAAGGCCGGGCCCGGCTGTGCGATAGCTTGGTGCATTCTGGATGGGGCAGGGGCATGGTGCCCAGGGCCTCTTCCAAAGAGAGCACCATCCCATCCTTTTTCTTACATTGGGCGCAGGTGTCCTTGCGGCTGGTGATGCTCACCTTTTCGAATCCGATCTCCTTGAAGATGTTGAGCTCAAGCTTGTGCATCTCCCTAAGCACAGGGCGGGGGTCCTCGCCGATGGATGACTGGTACTCGGCGATGTTCTCCATGATCTTGGCCTTCTGCTGCATGTCCTCGGAGTTGCGCAGCAATTCGGTGAGAAGGGCCAGGACCGCCTCCTCGTCGGAGATTTGCCGGTTCTCGTAGCGCAGGGCGCGACGCTTGGCCATCTCCAGGTCCATCTCTCCGAGGTAGGACCTTGCCAGTACCTCCAGGCCGATGGCGCGGGGGCTCAGGTCGCGTTTCTTGACGATGATCGGCGCGCTCTTGCTTACCTTCACCGGTGCGGATGGCTTCGGGCTCACGGTGGCCTTCGTTTTTCCTTCCTTGTTCTTTTCCGTCATTTTATCACTCGGTTCAACGGTAGATGCCAACGTCAGTGCCGCCCATACGGGCCTTCTCCAAGACCTTGCCCATGTTCTCGTACTCTTTCAGGATGTCCTTGCTGAGCGAGGGCTTGATGTTCTTCAAAGCCGCCTCGAAGTGCTTCCCCTCCACTACGTCGGCGTTGCGGTTCACGCGCAGGGCCACCATGGCCGCCTCACGGCAAAGGTTCTCCAGGTCCGCCCCTACGTAACCGTCGGTGCGGGCAGCGATGCTCTCCAGGTCCACATCGAGGAGCGGCATGTTCCTGGTATGCACCCTAAGTATGCTCAATCGACCCTCCTGGTCAGGTGGGGGTATGAGCATGAGCCGATCGAAACGGCCCGGTCTGAGCAGGGCCGGGTCAACGATGTCCGGACGGTTGGTGGCTGCGATGACCGTCACCCCTTCCAAGGACTCCAGTCCATCGATGGACGTGAGCAGCTGATTGACGATGCGCTCGGTGACGTTGGTGTCCGAGCTGGAGCCCCGTCTGGGTGCGATGGCGTCGATCTCGTCCAGGAACACTACGGACGGGGCTACCTGCTTGGCCTTCTTGAAGGCCTGGCGCACCGCCTTCTCCGATTCGCCCAACCACTTGCTCATGATCTCCGGGCCTTTGATTGATATGAAATTTGCCTTGGATTCCGTGGCCACAGCCTTGGCAAGCAAGGTCTTGCCTGTGCCTGGCGGTCCATAGAGCAGGACCCCTTTGGCCGGACGCACTCCCAATCGCTTGTACGATTCGGGGTTGTCGAGGGGCATCTCCACCACCTCGCGAAGCTGGCGTTTCACCTCATCCAGTCCGCCCACGTCCTTCCAGGTGGTGTGGGGGATCTCGACCAATACCTCGCGCATGGCCGACGGCTCCATCTCCCGCAACGCCTCCTGGAAGTCGTCCTCGGTGACGCGCATCCTCTCCAGCACCTCCGGGGGTATGGGCTTGTCCAGTTCCAGTTCCGGGACGTAACGGGCCAGGCACTTCATCGCCGCCTCCCGAGCCAGCGCCGCCAGGTCCGCCCCGACGAAGCCGTGGGTGGCCGCGGCGAACTTCTCCAGGTCGAATCCGCTCTGCAATGGCATGCCTCGGGTGTGGATCTCCAGGATCTCCTTCCTCCCCACCCGGCTGGGGACCCCTATCTCGATCTCCCTGTCGAAGCGGCCGGGCCGGCGCAGGGCCGGGTCTATGGCGTCCTCGCGGTTGGTGGCCGCTATTACGATGACCTGCCCTCTTCCGGACAGGCCGTCCATGAGGGAGAGCATCTGAGCCACCACACGGCGCTCCAGCTCCCCGGTCACGTCCTCCCGCTTTGGGGCGATAGAATCGATCTCGTCGATGAATATGATGGAGGGCGCGGCCTTCTCCGCCTCCTCGAACTTCTCCCTCAGCTTCTCCTCGCTCTGGCCATAGTACTTCGATATTATCTCCGGACCTTGGATGGAGAAGAAGCTGGCACCGGCCTCGTTGGCTACCGCCTTGGCAAGCAAGGTCTTGCCGGTGCCCGGTGGCCCGTAAAGCAGGACGCCCTTGGGGGCGTCTATGCCCAGGCGGTCGAAGAGCTCCGGATGCTTCAGCGGCAGCTCTATCATCTCTCGCACCCGGGTCAGCTCCCCCTCCAACCCTCCCACGTCATCATAGTTGATGGAGGTGGTGCTGGATTCCTTGCTCTCGGTTGGCTCGGTCTTCACCACCAGCTCGGTGTGGTCGCCCACAACGACGATGCCGGCAGGGGTCGTTCCGATGACGACGAACGGCAGCCAGCCTCCCATAAGGGCGATGTTGGGTATGACGATCTCGTCGCCTTTGACCAGGGGGCGGGACAGCAGTCCTTTGCGGAACAGCTCTTCCACGCCGGTGCCGAAGCGGACCTGTTTTCCCTCCGGTATCTTAGGTGCCACCACCACTTTGGTGGCCGGCTGGGTGTCAGCTTTCTGCACGGTTACCTTCTCGCCCATCGAGACGTTAGCATTGGAACGCACCATGCCGTCGATGCGGATGATGCCCTTGGATTCGTCCTCCTGTGTGGCGCGGAACACCTTGGCGGCGGTGGACCTCTTGCCGATGATCTCTACGATGTCCCCGTTCTCCACGCCCAACGACTTTCGGGTCTGCGTGTCGATACGAGCCCTGCCTAGGCCCACCTCTGATTGATGCTGGGCCTTCGCCACCCTTAGAACGACAGATTCAGGCATTCGAAATCTGTTTGGAATCATCTAATTGGTTAATAATGTTGCCCACCGCCAGAACGAACAAGGAGTGATGGTACATGGTTCTAGGAATAAATTGAAAAAGGAAAAGGTTTTTGAAAGGGCGATCGTCAAAGCTTTATTGCCACCGTAACCCCGTCGCTGGATTCTCCCGGAACAACATTCCCCTGGTCATTGTCCAACGTGGGGAAATCGATGCTTTGGGTGAATCCACAGACATATACGGTACCATTAGAACTCAATGCCGAACCGGTTCCCTCACCATCATTCCAAGTTCCACCCAAGTAGGTCGCGTATTCGAGGTTGGATAGTGTGGGGTCGAATACAGAGACATAGAGGTCCATGTTCCCACCAGAGGTTTTTTGGATAGCGTTATCGGTGGTAGGGATGGATGAACCGCTTCCTGTAACAACAATATTTCCGTCAACGTCACAGATTGCGCTCATGGGATAGGCATCACCATAGTAGGTGGCATCCATAACAGAGGTGAGCGCAGCATCGACACGCGCTACAAATCCCATAATCTCAGAATGTCCGACCGAATCAAAGGCACCATCAGTCACTGGGAACTCGCCATCGGTCCAGCCGACCGCGATGACATTTCCTAAGTCATCAAGGACGATGTCATTGATGCGGTCCCATTGCGGTCCTCCCAGCTGGAAGGAACCATTCAGCTCTGATAGGTCTCTGGTCAACTTGTATATGTATCCGTCAGCTGTGGAAAAGAGCTCGTCCGGCACAACCTCGGCCGAGACAAGTACATCCCCTTGATCATCAATCAACATCGAGGTGATGAGATCGGTCCCCGCTCCGCCGAGGTAGGTAGCTGCCATGACATCGGTCATTTCATTGTTCATTAGCTGGATGAATCCGTCAATGTCCCCAGAATATTCTAGATCATAGGCACCGTCGGTCGCTGCCATTGTCCCCGCCCGCACTGACCCAGCGATTACGATGTTCCCCTCAGAATCGAAGGCTATCTGGACTTGAGGGTCCTCAACCACCGCACCAGTATAGGTCGATGTCACCAGGGTTGTCAAGGTCGGGTCGAGCTCGGTGACGAACACATTTCCTTTGTATTCGTCATCTATCATTTTTCCAGTGGCATTATACACGCCAGCGGTGACCGGGAAGTCCTCGCTCGACGTGCTCCCTGCAATGAAAACATTGCCATTGGGACCGATTGATATGGAGTAAGCCCTATCATACCCATCTCCACCTAGGTAGGTGCATGCCATAACTACGGTCAGATCAGAAGTCATCTTGACGACTATGATGTCAATGTAACCCCCAAAGCTGGTATCGAAAGCTCCCGGGGTGGAAATATCGGCATCCCCCTCCACCAATCCAACCAAATATGCCGAACCATCCTGGCCCAAAGCCATTGCTCTGAACTCCTCATTGGATGTCGATCCGAACAGATTGGAGCCGACCATGATAGGCACGGCATCATCAGTGTCATCCCCTTCTCCATCATCGTTATTCATCAACCCGGGCAGAAGTACTACCGCTAGAACGGCGGCCGCCACAATCACAACCATGATGACGACAATTAAAGTTTTATTCCCCCTCGATTTTTCAGGCTTCGGCATAGATTCCATTAGAAAACCCGAGCCTAAACTGGCTAGCCCATAAATATAGATTGTTCAATCTCTATAAATATCGAGACGGCTCGCAAACATGTCGCCCATTACCATGATAATAGCCTTAATCAACCGGGTTGCCATTCCCTAATTATGCGTTTCAACGCCGACTGCGTCCCTTGCCTGTTGGGCCGGGTCATATACGAGACGGACCTAGTGGCCCCGTCCAAGCGAGCCGAAGCGGTCAACGCCGGACTGGAACTGATCGCGCCAGGTTTCCAAGCGCAGCATAACTCAGCGAAACTAGCCACCCGGGTGCATGCCCGCGTCTATGACATCATCGGCAATAAGGACCCTTACCTGGACCTGAAAAGGCGAAGCAACTCGGCAGCGGAGCTGGTGCTGCCCAAGGCCCGTGAGTTCGTTGGAGCCCATGAGGATTCGTTGAGGGCGGCATGTCTCGTCTCCATAGCCGGCAACGTCCTAGATTTCGGGATCGACATCGGTATCGATGGCCCTGAGCAGTTCGAACAAAAGTTCGACCAGGTGGTCCGGCAAGGCATAGGATTGGACCAAGTGGACCGATTCAGGGCGCTGCTGGAGGGCGCTAATAACGTGGTCTTCCTTACCGATAACGCCGGGGAGATTGTGTTGGACCGGTTTCTGGTGGAACAGATCCAGTACATGGGGGTGCATGTGCATGGCGTGGTGAAGGGCGAACCCATCCTCACCGATGCCACCGCCGATGATCTGAAGGATACCGGCATGGGCGAGGTTTTCGATTCCTGGTCCACCACCGGTCAGTTCGCGGTAGGCATCGACCTGGACCGCGCCCCTCAAGATCTGGTGCAGGCGCTGAAGGGGGCGGACCTCATCATCGCCAAAGGAATGGCGAACTACGAGTCGCTCTCTGAAGAGAGCCTAAGGCCGGTGGTTTACATATTGCGGGCGAAATGCCGTCCGGTGGCCGAGGCCATCGGGGCCAGGAAGGACGATAATGTCGTCAAGGTGGCAGAGTGAGAACATGAGCGGAAAGGTCAGACAAGCGGTGATCATGGCCGGCGGAGAGGGAACGAGGTTGCGACCTTTGACCGACACCAGGCCGAAACCCTTGCTACCGATCCTAGGGCGGCCATGCATCGAGCATACCGTGCGCAGCATGGTGCGGGCGGGAGTGGAAGAGGTATTCCTGGCCTTGGGCTACCGGTCCGAGGACGTGGTCAGGGCCCTGGGGGACGGGAAAGGCTTTGGCGCCAGGGTCATCTACGCCTATGAGGACCAGCCCATGGGCACGGCTGGAGCGGTCAAATTGCTCGAGGACAGGCTGGACGACACCTTCCTGGTCGGGAGCGGGGACACCTTGACCGACGCGGACCTATCAAAGTTGACGGACCTGCATTTCAGTTCCGGGGCCGTGGCCACCATGGGCCTCACCGAGGTGGAGAGGCCGGAGCAGTTCGGCATCGTGGGCATGGACCATACTGGTCGGATCCAACGTTTCAAGGAGAAGCCCAAGACAGAGGAGGTCTTCTCCAACGTGATCAACGCTGGCACCTATGTCCTACAAAAGGAGGCGTTATCCCACATTCCCGCTGGAACCAAGTATGATTTCTCTAAGAACCTCTTCCCCGACCTTCTGTCCAAAGGGAGGCCGATATATGCTGGCAGACTTGACGGTTATTGGAAGGACATCGGCAACCCGGCCGACCTGTTCCAAGCCAACCTGGCCATGGCGGAGCGGCATGGTGAGCCGACCTTCCTGCCGGGAATGACCACAGAAGGGCCGATCGTGGCCACCGAGGTCCTGGGGGAGGGAGCTGACATCATCGGTCCGACCTATCTGGGGGGGAGCGTCACTCTGGAGAGAGGTTGCATGGTGCGCGCCTCTGCAATAGGCAAGGGCAGCAGAGTTGGCAAGGGGGCTTCCATAGAACACTCCCTATTATTGGACGGATGCCTAGTCCATGCCAACGCCAGTGTCGTGAATTGCATCCTGGGCGAGGGTTGCATTGTAGGACCTGGCGTACTATTGGATGGTTCAGTGCTGGGCGACAGAGCCCAAGTGGATGGTCCAGA
Source organism: Methanomassiliicoccaceae archaeon (assembly GCA_016919625.1). Classification (GTDB taxonomy): domain Archaea; phylum Thermoplasmatota; class Thermoplasmata; order Methanomassiliicoccales; family UBA472; genus JACXTP01. The sequence continues at coordinate 5,854 of JACXTP010000129.1, read as the reverse complement.
GTCGCTTCGCTGAGCCCGAACGCCTCCCGGTGGCTGTTATATATTTGGAGGCGATTCGCCCAGGGTGGAGAAGAGGGAGTACGGCTATGCCTTGCCGCTACTGGCCGCATGCATCATCTGGGGCACTTCCTTCGTCGCCGGCAAGGTGGGCGTGGAGAACGTTGACCCCGTGCTGTTCTCCCTTCTACGCTATGGGTTCGCCGCGCTGAGCGCGCTCCCCATCATCTTCCTGTTCAAGGAGTTCGATTGGACGGTGTTGCGTAGCCCTTTGATATGGGGCATATCCCTCATCAACGCCGTGGCCATGAACCTGCAGAACATCGGCATGACCATGACCACCGTAACCAACGCGGTGCTCTTGATCGACATCAATGTGGTGTACATCGCCGTCCTCGCCTCCTTCGTGCTAAAGGAAAGGCTCACCCCCAGGATCTTGGTCGGGCTCCTCCTAGGCATAGTGGGCGTGGTCATAATCGCCACCAACGGCGATGTGGGAGCGGTGGGCGGGGGAACCTTCATGGGCAACATGGCGGTATTGGTGGCAGGCCTTCTTTGGTCGGTCTATGTGGTCTACCTTACCAAGACGCTCAAATCGGGCACTTCCATGATCTCCGCTACCTTTGCCATAATCCTCATCACCACCATCTTGCTCGTTCCGTTCGCGCTTGTGTTCACGCGGGACTGGTCCGTGAACGCCACCGGTCTGGAGATGGCCGCCTACACTGGCATATTCTGCACCACGTTGGCCTTCATTCTTTACAGCTATGGCCTGCGCGGTCTTGGGGCGACCGTCACCTCGGTCATCCTGCTCCTGGAGATCGTGTTCGGCATGCTCTTCGCCATAATCCTGCTCGACGAGATGCCCACCGAGATCACGGCCATTGGCGGGGCGTTCATATTCCTGGCGGTGGTGGTTATATCGTTACGTTGGAGAAAGGGGAAATCAAAAAAGAATAAAGGAAGGGGGACGGCTCAGGAGTAATCGAGCACGTCCTTGGCCTGTTCCATCCGGTCCACCGATATGGCGACCTCCTCGATGGCCGTCTTGGCCCCCAAGATGAAGAGGGACTCGATGTTGACGCCGTTGCGTGCCAGCTTCTTCGTCAACTTGTGCAGTTCCCCGGGCTTGTCCGCCATGGCCACCACGATTATGTCCTTCTCCATGAACTCCGCACCAGACGCCGTTAGGGCGCTCCGGGTGGTGGCATCGTCGTCCGTGATCACATGGATCATCGGTTGGCCCTTTCCGAAATCCGTGGCGATGCCGCGTATGTTGACCGACCGCTTGCCGAGCAACTCCGCGATCCTCGCCACTTCCCCAGGCTTGTTCTCGACCAAAATATCGAACTGCTTCAGGGTCATTTCATCCTCCGGACCCCAACTATTTGCGCCCATTGCACTTAAAACCTTGTTTCCAATTTACAAAGAAGTTGTACGAGTTCTAAAGCTATAGATGCGTTAAGTGAACGAAAATAGAAAGAAATTTACGAATAAATCAATTCTTAAGGTTCAATCCGAAGGAATCCCAAGCGAAACCAATGAGGAACCCGGTGAACAGGGCGAACATCTGCGCCTCCGAGATGTCGTCGAAAACGTAATAGAAAACATAGAGCGACACTAGGAACCCAGAAAGCCCGGAGAATACCAGCTTCATGCCGCGGATGATCCCATCCTTCCTTCCCACGGTGAAGAGGAGGCGATTGGCGACCACCAGGTAGCCCAGGGATATGAGCATGGCTAGCAATACGGTGAACGTCAGCTCCTCCGTCCAGACGGTATCGGTCAGGTTAAGGACGCCGTAGGTGATGATCAGGCCCAGGATGAGCGCGGCCATATAGCGGCCGAACATGTTTGTGAGGAAGAAGGAGGTTATGGCGGCCAGTGTCTTACCCCAGATACCGCATTGCTTCATGATAGAGATGACGATGGTGGAACTGAGCTTGGAGGTTCCAGAGCGCCTCTCGCTGAAGCGGAACTCCACCTCCGCCACATTAGCTCCATCGGGAAGGAACTTGAGTATGTCGAAGAGCGCCTTGAAACCGCGTCGTTCGAACCTTTTCATGTTCTCTTTGATGATGGATTGGCACATCTCTGTTCGCCCGGCGAAGAAGCCGCTCATGTTGTCACTGGTACTGGGCTGCTTCTTGTAACGCAGGTAGGTGGCGGCCATGGTGTTGGCGCCCCAGGAGGCCATCTTCCTCCCAGTGGAGAGCTTGGAAAAGTCCTCCCTCACCCCCACCACCATATCATAGTTCTGGTCCAACTGGGCCACCAGGTCGCCAGCGCGTTCGGGTGGATGCTGGAAATCTGAGTCCATGACCACGAACGAGGCGGTCTTGGAGGCGAGTATGCCGTCAAATATGGATGCGCTCAAACCCCGGTCCTTCGGGTCCCGGTCGATGACAGTGACATGCAGACCGTGGGCTGCCAGTTCCCTGGCCTTTTGAGGGGTACCGTCCTGGGAGTTGTCGTCGACGACTATGATGTTAGAACCAGGATATAGCTGGGATAAGGTCTCGATCATTGGGACTATGTTATCCCCTTCATTCAAAGTTGGGAGAATAACGCTAAAGGGCTCTCCCGATTCCCCTCTGGATTCCATAGTTCCCATTAACAGAATTAACCTGATTATTTATAACTTTGCCGTCATGATATTGGGGCAGATCTCGTGCCAGGTTCGACGAGGGCCCTCCTGGCCTTAAACAATCATTTTATGGAGGGCCTAACCACCCCCAAAAGGTATTTAATTGCCTGAATGTTCGATGATGCCCGGATGAAGGTATCGGTCGGGGTATGTGCGTACAACGAGGGCCGTAACATCGGCAGATGTCTCGAATCGGTCCTAGCGCAACGAATGGCGAGCGCGGAGCTGATCGAAGTACTGGTGATATCGAGCGGCAGTACGGACGACACCGATGATGTGGTAAGGTCGTTCTCGGCGAGGGACCTTAGGGTTGTTTTGCACCGTCAGCATGATCGTGAAGGCAAGAACTCCGCGGTAAATCTCTTCATGGAGAAGGCCACGGGCGATGTGCTGGTGCTCGTGAACGCCGACAACATCCTCAAAGAGGGCTGCTTGCACGCCTTGGTCGGTCCATTCGAGGATGAGAGGGTGGGGGTGGCAGGGGGCCACCCACGACCAGTGAACGATCGAAGGACGGTGGTCGGTTTCGCGGTGTTCATGTTATGGGACATGCACCATCGCCTCTCGCTCATCTATCCCAAGGTGGGGGAGGTAATGGCCTTCCGCAACCTTCGCATCCAAATACCCATAGGCATGCAATCGGACGAGGACCTGATCCGCATGGACCTGGAGCGCAAGGGATTCCGCTCGGTATACGCACCGGACGCGATAGTGTTGAACCGGGGGCCACAGACGGTGCGGGATTACTTCAAACAACGCACTCGTGTCAACATCGGCGAGCGATACATGAAACGCTGGTTCGACTTCGACATCCCCACCTGGGACAAACACTATCTTTTCGAGTCCTGGCGGGGTTTCCTCAAGGACAATGGTAAGGATTTCTGGAAGATCGTCATCGCCATGGGCATGGAGCTCTTGGCCCGGGCCTATGCCACAGTTCACGTCATGATGGACAAAGGCGACCGCCCAGTGTGGAACATGGTGGAGACGACCAAGGAGATCGGTCCTTGAGAAGATCAGCACCTTTTCAGCTCAAGCAGTTCGTCGACGACATCGGCGAATCCTCGTGCCTCAGAGACCTGGAACGAACGGACACCCAGCCGTCTGGCAAGCTCCATGTCATGGTTCTCACTGTCTCCGATAAGATATGACCTCTCCATGTCGATGGGGAAATCATCGAGGGCCTGTTCGACCATACCGACCTCGGGCTTTCGACAGCCACATTTGGCCTCTGGGAGGTGAGGACAGTAATAAATGCCGTCCAGCCTTCCACCATCCTTGGCGATCTCCTCCCTCAATCTCTCGTGCACACTCTTCAGCGTCTCCTCGGTGAAGTAGCCCCGCCCCACACCGGATTGGTTCGTTATCATGATCACCAGGAACCCTGCTTCGTTCAGCCTTCTTATCGCTGCCCCGACGCCAGGGAAAATGTGCAGGTCCTCAGGGCAGGAGCAGTAGGGAACGTCCTTGACAAGGGTGTCGTCCCGGTCCACGAACACCGTGGGACGGCTGAACATAATTCTCTCTACCAGTCCGCAGATGATATGCCCGGCCGCCATGTAACCTTCCTGGATATGCGGGGTGCGCTCGGAAGGTATGGTGAGGGCCAGGTCCACCTCCTGCCTCAAAGTGCCTTTACTTCCAGTGAACCCGATGGTCACGGCCTGCCGCTCCTTGGCCCGGCGCACGGCGCGGAGCACATTGACGGAATTGCCAGAGGTGCTGATGGCAATGACCGCATCGCCTTCCTGTACCAAACCATCCACATGTCGCTCGAAGATGCTATCGAACGAGTAGTCGTTTCCAATGGCGGTGATTGCCGAAACGTTGTCGATGGCCATGGCGCTGAGCGCTGGTCGGTCCCACATGAACCGACCTGAGAACTCAGCGGCAAGGTGCTGGGCGTCCGCGGCGCTTCCTCCGTTACCGAAGATGACTACTTTATTACCGGAACGGAAGACCCCCACCAGCGCTTCAGCGATGGCCGTAACCTGCCCTTCATCCACCGCCGCGATCGTCGAAGCGGAACGCTCCAACTCCCTCCTTACCCTGGTCCTCATGCGCGATACCTCCAGGTCTGCAGACCATGCTTATCGAAGTTGAACGGGACGATCTCAACGCCCATCTTGACCAGCTCATCCCCTACCTGGTGCTTGTGGTCGTACTCGCAGATGAAGAACATGAAACCCCCGCCGCCAGCGCCCGATATCTTGCCACCGATGGCGCCATTCCGCATCGCCGTTTCATAGATCTCGTCAACGCGTCGGTTGCTCACGCTTGATGTGAACCTCTTCTTGAATTGCCAGCTCTCATTGAGGAGCTCGCCCATGCGTCGGATGTCCCCCACCATGAGCGCGTCCTTCGTCTCCTTGGCCAGACGCTTGGCGTTGTCCAGCGCATCGACCACCTCATCCTGCCCTTGCATATAGCCGCGCGTCTGTTCTTGAATGATATTGGCGCTGTCCCTTGTGCGTCCAGTATAGCAGAGGAGCATGCAATAGTGCAGCTCGTTGAGCACGTCGGTCTTGATGCGTAAGGGAGTGACGATGGTCTCATTGCCCTTGAACTCGATAAAGTTGAAACCACCGAAGACAGCGGCGTATTGGTCCTGGCGACCTCCCTTGAATCCGAGCTCCTCCCTTTCCAGCTGATAGGCCAATTTCGCCATGTCATATTGGGACATGGGTTTGTTCAACCATTCTGAGAACGCCCCGAGGATGGCCACGATGACCGTAGAGGAACCACCGAGCCCCGACCCCGGGGGGGCCTCGCAGTGAAGGAACATATCAAAGCCCTTCCTGACCTCGAAATGGTTCAATACGGCCTTGATCAGGTCAAGGTTACCGTCGTACTGGAACTGGTTCCCGTCCACCTTCCACCTTTCCTCCCGGCCAAAGTCAAGGGAACGGATGGATATCTCGGTGTCCTCTCGAGGGGAGATGGTGCAATAGGCATGTCTATCGATGGTGGCGGACAGGACCGCCCCCCCTCTCTCATCGCAATAAGGAGAGACATCGGTGCCTCCTCCTGCAAAACTGATACGTAGCGGAGCTTTGCTCCGGATCAACATCTCTCTCGCTACCATATGGTTGACCGCGCCATCGGCATATCCTTGAACCACTTCATAACCTCTTTCCCATTAGTGTGCTCATATCCTCTAAAAAAATAGAAACTTTATTTTTTCCCCAGGCAGATTCGGGCTACGAAATG
>JACXTP010000128.1 GCA_016919625.1 Methanomassiliicoccaceae archaeon | reverse complement strand
GTCCCTTACCTCCATGTTCTGGAATATGGATAGCTGGATGGGGTTGCCGCAGATCGCCAATCTCTCCACCTTTGTCTTGTCGATCTCCAGCATGTTGATGAGCTTGTTGACCGTGTCCACCATTAAACGGTGGCCCAGGTTCTGGTCCACGTTGATGCAGAAGGTAAGATGGTCCATGACGTTCGCGCCAGGCATGGGGTGCCTTACCGTTATGGCCGTGGATATGATCTGTCCGCTTTTGAGGTCAATAGCGTGCATTCTCGTGCCGCTGGTTCCCAGGTCTATTGAAATGCCGTACATCCAGTTTCCTCCTCTCTTTCAGTGATCGTGATCGCAGTCATGCCCGGCGAGGTGATAGTCCATGCAACCTCCCAGGTGAGTCAGCGCCTCCCCCACAGTCTCCTCGACCGTGCCGTCCTCCAGGCCAAGGACGACCGCCATCAGCTTGATCGAGCCCTTCTCTCCCGCTTCTCCTTTCAGCTCGTCCACGGTCTCCACGCCCAGTCTGATGTCGACCACGCTCATCTTCACGAAACCGGCGTCGGTCTGGGCGATGAGCTTGACATGGCCGATCATGCCACCTTTGGCCTCAAGTTGATTTGCGATATCGAATATCATCCCAGTGAGCACCTTGACGAAGCTGGACCTCTTGCAATGGTTGTCATGGAAGTGGACCTCCATCCCAAAGCTCCCAGCATGTGCCAGTTCCTTGGAGTCCTCGCTCATGCCCTTCCCCCCATCTGGTCCACCAGACGTACCTCGATCGCTTCCACGCCTCGGTCCTCCTTGGCGGACATCTTCAGCACTATCGCCTTGGGGTTTAGCCTGCCTACTAGCTCTTCCACCTCTGCTAGTTGCTCTGGGCTCACCAATTCCATCTTGTTTACCGCCACCAAGTCCACGTCCTCGATCTGCCTTCGGAAGAATAGCTCTGCCTCCTGATATATGCGAGGCGCTCTGAACGCGTCGACCACACATATGCCAAGTTTGCTCTCGTGCTCCACCATCGAGGTTCGGATGATGCCATTGATCTTAGAGGGCAGGGCGATCCCAGTGGGCTCGATGAAGATGATGTCCGCTTTGTAATCATTCGCGATCACTCTCAGCGTGTTCTGCAAGCTCCCAGAGAGGGAACAGCATATGCATCCCTCGGTCAGCTCCACACTGTTCAGCCCATAAGCATCGATCAGCGCCCCGTCCACGCCCACCTCGCCAACTTCGTTGACGATTATGGCCACGCGTTTCCCCTTCTTTCCCAATCTTTTTCCGAGGTCGATCATGAGCGTGGTCTTACCGCTGCCCAGAAAGCCTGATATTAGGCAGATGATCATCACACGCGAATCGCGCGCCCTTTTTTAAATAACTTATGTAGGGGGCGTGTCCCACCATCGTAACATTAGGTTCTGACCCCTCTCTTGGGTGCCTCCATTAGAGCTTCATAGAGCGATTGCATATGGTTTAAATAGCACGGGACATCGGTCGGATTCGAGGAGGGTCTAGTCCAATTGGGCAGGGTCGATGCCCTCGTCCAGCATTTCATCCTGCCCTTCCCCTCTCTTTCCAGAAAAGCGTATCCCCCTGCCTAGGTGCACGGTCATGAGGTCCTCGGCCGCCACCGTCCTTACGCCCGACTCCCTCTCGATGTACTGGGCCTGCTTGCCCACGCCTTCGTATATCAGCTTGGCGCCGAAATGTGTGAGTAGGACCATCTCCGGTCGGATCTCCTTGGCGATATTCGCGGCATCCTCCGTGCACAGATGCTGCGGCACCCTGGAATGCAATGGCCTCGTAAGCGCCAAGATCAACACTCTGGCCCCCTTGTGCTGCGCCGTCACCTCCGAGTCCATCTCGGTGTCGCTCATATAGCACATGGCACCGGCGCTGGTGTTGAACTTGAACCCCACTCCGCTCGGATCGCTGTGTTTGGTGCCGAGGACATCCACGTCGAGGGCGCCGATGTTGAACCTGTCCCCTTTTCCCACCACCATAGCGCGCTCCGGCAGTCCATGGTGGTATCTCGAGATGGCCGGCCCGTGACCGTTCTCTCCCTCGAGCGCGGTCTTGCTCCCGATGAGCGTTCCTCGCTTCTTCAAACCCCCCCGGGTCATGCCTTCTAACAAAACCTCTGCATCGGTGTAATGGTCCGGGTGGCAGTGGGATATTATGATGGCATCGGTCTTGGCCGGGTCCATCTTCAACCTGGCCATATGCACCAATGCCCCTGGACCCGGGTCTATGTGCACGTTCACCCCGTCCTTGAGGTAGATGCCACCGGTGCCCCTGACCTGGTAGATGGTGGCGAAACGACCTCCGCCCGTGCCCAAGAAAGTCAGGGTTGTCATTTTTCCGCTGCCTATCAGCCCTCAAGGGCATATCACGGGTAGCGTTGATTTCTACCTTTCGTAGGGACTGTGAGGAACTATTTATTCGCCCCAACCCCTTCCCAGGGCGATGAAGAGCCTATTGATCAAGGATGCGAACATCATCACCCAGAACGAACAGAGGGAGATCCTCCGGGGCGATGTCCTGGTCGAAGGCAACATCATCAAGCGGATCGGCACTGTTCAGGGTGGGGCTGATGAGGTGATCGACGCCAAGGGGGACATGCTCATCCCCGGGCTCATCAACACCCACAACCATGTGGCGATGTCCATCATGAAGGGAGTGGCAGACGACGTACCGTTCCCCACCTTCCTTGAACGGGTGTTCGCTATTGACTCGGACCGCAAGGACGAGGACATCTCAATCGGGGCCCAGTTGGGGCTGATGGAGATGGTTCGCTCGGGGACGACCACTTTCGTCGACCTTTACTATGCCGAGGATATCATCGCCAAAGCGGTGGTGGAGAGCGGCATCCGTGGCGTGCTTTGCTGGGCCGTTCTAGACCAGCAGTACACCACCCAGGAGGGGGTACCGCTGGACAATTGCAAGCGCTTCCATCAAGACCACAGGGATGAGGCGAGGGTCACCCCAGGCATCGGTCTACAGGGCGTCTACGTCTGTTCCGACGAGACGTTCCAGGAGGCCGAGGACTTCTCCAAGAGGACCGGGGCGCTGATGCATTTCCATCTCAGCGAGACAAGGAAGGAGGTCTATGATCACAAGGCCCGCACTGGTATGAGGCCGGCCGAGCACCTCGAGTCCATCGGTGTGCTGAGCGAGAGATGCTTAGCTGCCCATGCAGCCTGGCTGACCATAAACGAGGTCAAGGCCTTGGGGCGCAACGGCTGCTCGGTCTCAACCTGTCCCGTGTCCAACATGAAGCTGGCCACGGGCGGGGTGGCGCCGCTCCCGGAGATGTTCGTCAACGGTGTCAACGTCTCCATAGGGACGGACGGGTCAACCACCAACAATAGCATGGACATGATGGCGGACATGAAGATGCTGGCCCTGCTGCAGAAATGCTATCGATGGGACCCGACGGTGCTGCCGGCGCAGCAAGTATTGGACCTGGCCACCATCGGAGGCGCTAAAGCAGTGGGCATGGCCGACTCCATCGGTTCCATCGAGATCGGGAAGAAGGCGGACCTGGTCATCCTGGACGGGAAGGCACCGAACCTGCGGCCATTGCGGCCGGCAACGATGGTGTCGAACCTTGTTTATTCCGGCAACAGCTCCAACATAAAAACGGTCATATGCGACGGCGCGGTAGTGCTGAGAGACCGAAAGATACTGACCTTCGATGAGAACGAAGTCCTTGATAGGAGCGAAGATGCCATACGGGGCTTGATGGAGCGAGGCCGCGCATGAGATTATATTGGTCCCGACTCCCGGATTTGAACCGGGGACCTGCTGATATCGGCGTTAAAGTACCGGCGAACCGGTGAACCCACTACAGTCAGCCGCTCCAGCCAGTCTGAGCTAAGTCGGGGTGTTTTCCTCCTAAATGCATCACCATATATAGCATTTGTTCCCTATTTTCGTTCGGTGTCACATGATCCTTTTTCTTTAGGTACTTTCCAGTAGATCCAAACGAGGGAGCCAACACCTCTGATTTCTTGCATTTTTCAACGAAGTTATTTATAGTCACTCAGACATACAATGTCAGACAAAGAAGGTCGAATAGACCTCTTTAATTCCTTGGGGGCGGCTATGGAGGACACAGACCTCGAAAAAGTGACCCTTAGGCTTCCAGCCCGGTACATCAGAGCGTTGGACTTCCTGGTGAAGGTCGACGACTTCCCGTCCCGGTCGGAGGCGATAAGGGCAGCCATCAGGGACCTCATCTATGACCGTCTGGATCTAGTGGCGGACAAGATGAAAAGGATGGAAGAGGCAGAGAAAACGCTAGCAGCCATCGAAGAGATGGAGCAGAAATATCTCAAGAAGTAGGCCTGTCAGAATGGGATGGGGTGCACATTCTGAGGCTGAGGTCACGATTACCTCCCCTTTTTTTTTATTTTTAATTAATTAAAAAGTTTAATTTATAAATGGTTTGTACGGTTCAACCGATGTAACCCAGGTCCTCGCGGCGCTTCTCCTGAGGCGCCTCAGTCTCCTTGAGCTTGGAGGTTATAACATCGATCTGTTGGGCCTTGTCCTGCAATGCGCTGAAGTCCACTTCCACGTTAAGCAGCGCGGACAATATGCGTAGGACCGCCTCAGCCCCCTTCGGGTCGACAAAGTATCCTGAGGTCTCTCCCATAAGGCATACTGCCTCCATGCCGTGCACCTTGCCCAATCCGAGCAACAATCCGGAGGCCCCGACAATGCCGCTTCCCGGCTCGCCCTTGGAGAAGACCACTCCCTTCTCCTTCATCTCCTCCACCAATTTGATGGAGGTAGCGGCACCGAGCACGCGGGGTTCTTCCACCATGCGACCGATGCCATAACCGCCGAGGGTGTAGATGCGCTTCACCTTATGGTCCATGGCGACCTTGAGCATGTGGTCTGAGAGCTCGTACTGGCCCTCTGGGGTCAGGCCCTGGTAGTCGCCTACCAATATGATCAGGTCCGGTCTTTCGCCCTCCCCGCGCACATAGTAAAGGTCGTTGCTGACCAGACGGATTACGCCATCGTCGTCCAGCAGTACCTGGGGCGGGAAGTATTTGGAGTGAACCTCGGCGAACTTGGTCGCTTTGAGCTGCTCCACCAGGTGCTCTGCAGCTAGCTTGCCCACATTACCGACGCCGGGCAGACCCTCTATCAGGATGGGTTCGTTCAGTTCCGGCTCCTCACTGGTGATCATGATAATGTCATCCATTTCTCTCCCTCCACTCTTGACGCATCATCCTTCTGTACTTGCCGTACCGGTCCTCCGGCGAATAGCGGGGTGGTATGGGCACTTCTGTCCCGACCCCACATCTGGGGCAGGTGTCCTTCAAGGTGTATTCCTTGCACAATGGACATTTACGTAAAGTCGTTCGCATTTACGCCTCTGCACCCCTATGTGAACCGCCTACGGATAAGATTTGCGCGCCGACCTATTTGTTGGCCTCGCGCGAGAAAGAGCCTTCCCCTTCGGCATCCTTGATCGAAGCGATGACCGTGCTGGTCACATCCTTCAACATGTCCTCCGCCTCCTTGTAATCCTCTGCGGTGACGACTACGCGGTAGCGTGGGGCACCTATGTATTGGATAGTGACATGTTCGGGATAGATCTCCACGCCGGCCATCATGGCGGTCCGGATGCGGTCTATGCCGTCCGGGGCGGGGCATCTTACCTCCAGATAACCGGATATCTGCACGAAGGGCGGGGTGACGTTCTCTAACGCGACCTCATAGAATACAGAGGTCCAGGGGCCGGACATGCCGAGCTCCTTAAGAGCGTCCTTGTTCGCCGCGCAAGCTTCGAAGGCCCCATACAAGGTGCCATAGTTCTCCACCAGGTCAAAGCCGAACTCCTCGAAGCAGCTCTCCGGGGTACGGTTCAGGCGTTCGGCCACGATCTTGAGGAGGTTCTCCGCCTTTGTCTCGTTCTTCCACTCTTGGATCTTGTCCCGACGCTGGTGTTCGTTGACTGATTTCAAGGACAGGTCGATGTGGCCTTTCGACGTATCGACGCCGAGTACCTTGCAGACCACCTTCTGTCCCTCGCGCACATAGTCACGGATGTACTTTACCCAGCCCGTGGCCACGTCGCGGACGTGGATGAAACCTTCCTTGTTGCCGTACTCGTCAAGGGTGACGAAGGCACCAAAGTTTTTTACGTTCTGTACAGTACACACAACGAGCTCGCCTTCCTCTGGGAACTCGCTGGTCTTGGGCATTAGTCGACCACCTCAAGCAGCTCGCCCTTCATCTCCCCGTGACCACCACGGGGTTTGATCAGGGTAGAGCCGCATACGTGGCATGCGACATTGGTCGCTGGCTTCTTGAACGCTATCTGCTCGTTCCCGCAGTCAGCGCACTTGATCTTAACGAAATTGTTGGTGTGGGTCATATCGCTCACTCCGTCAGCTCGAACTTCTTGGCCCGGAAGCATGTCTTCTGGTGGGCCTTCTTGCATTTCTTGCAGCGGTAACGTAGGTTTACGCGCTTGGTGGGCTTTTCGCGACCCTCAGGCTTAGGCCTTGGGAAACCTCCATAACCGGAGGTGGCCCGCCTGAATCGTCTCTGACCCCACTTGAGCTCGCTGGCCTTCTTTTTCTTGACCCTTTCGACCTCATGGTCGGTATGGACCTTGCATGAAGGACAGTAAGTTTTAATTGACCTGGGCATCTTCATAGCGTACACCCTTGGAAGCAAAATGCCCTAATACTGATATATTATTTAAAGTATTACAGAAGATGGGATATCTGGTATATATCTGGCTATAGGTTCCGAGGGTATCATCCAGGACCGTTTCTTCGGTGTCCTAGGGACAAGGGGCCTGCCTCGCGCCGTACCAAATCGGGGCCGATAGGGACGGAAGGTCGGATCTCATTCGTAATTTATATCTATAATGATATTATTATAAAATGAAAACAAAACCAATCCAGATGGGAAATAATCTAGTGGCATTTATGTTAATGGCGTGCAATATAATTACATAGCCAGTATCTTATCCAGGCATTTCAATATTAATCATAAATAGAAAATGATTTATATCTTGCACATAATAAATCTTCTAATTGCGATAGCAAGAAACCGTTTCAATTAAGGGGAGGCGTTGAGTTTGGTCGAGAGGGGATTTAACAAGAAGGACGAGCAGTTAGTGGAGATCCTCATGGGTACAGGGATGCCTAAGAACGTGGCAAAGACCCTGGCATACCTAAGGAAGAAAGAGGAGACCACTTCTGTGGATATCGAACTGTCAACCCAGCTAAGGCAACCAGAGGTTTCCATAGCCATGCAGGAGCTGCGCCGGCGCAAATGGGTGATCAAACGGGACCTAAAGAAGGAAGGCAAGGGCCGTCCCGTTCACGCTTATAAGCTGGCCATTCCTTGGGACAAGATAATCGAGACCTTGGAGAAGGAAGAACGGAAGCGCATCGAGCGCATTGAGGCGAACATAGAGCTTTTGAAGACCCAGGCCAGGGCAGAGGACTGAACTACCTCTCCCTGACCTCGATGCCCCTCTCGCCTGCGACCACCACTTTCGTGGCAAGGCGGAGGAACAGGCCGGTCTCCACCACTCCTGGTATCTGTTTCAACTGCAGCTCCAGCTCATAGGGGTCGTCGATGCATTCGAAGCGGCAATGGAATATCAGGTTCCCGTTATCGGTTACGAAGGGCGTATGCCCTCCCCTGAGCTCTGCACGACACCCCAACGATTCCAAGTGCTTCCCGGTCCGCTTATGCCCGAAAGGCACCACCTCGACCGGTAATGGGGCCTTCTGACCCAACTTGGACACCAGCTTGGATTCATCCACCACGATAACCTTTTGATTGGATATGTAAGCCACCATCTTCTCCCTTAGCAGCGCCCCACCAAGTCCTTTGATCAGGTCCATTCGGCCGTCCACCTCGTCGGCGCCATCTATGGTGACATCGATCCTATCCACCTGGTCCAGTTCAAGGAGCGGGATGCCGCACTTCCTGGCCTGGTCCTCTGTGGCCTTTGAGGTCGGCACGCCCCTCAGAGAATAGCCCTGATCGACCAGTCGACCGATCGCCTCCACTGCGAAATAAGCCGTGCTGCCGGTCCCAAGCCCAACCACCATGCCGTCCTTGACATAACCGACCGCCGTCTCCGCCGCCTGGCGTTTCAACTCGGACATGATCATCCCTCGAAGTTCTTTTGGACCATCTGGGAAAGCTCGTCCGCGATGCGTTTGTTTATCTCCTTGCCCATGTCCTTGCTAGCCTTCTTGGCATCGCCCACATAACCATCAGGGTAATGGTCCTCCGGATGACAAACCACCATGTAGTTGGAGCTGGTGCAGCTGCCTTTACCGCGACGATTCCGGACCAGTTCGGGTCGGATGGCCATGACCCTCGCTGTCTCGATGGTCCCTCCGTGCCCGTCCGGTTCCTCCCCACAGTAATCGCCGGTGAACTTGAAGGCGATATCGTAGTCGGTCAGCATCATCAGTCGCACCTCATGATTCTCCACGATCTCCTCGCAGGCGGACTTGAGCGCGGCCAGATGGATGGTGCCGGCGTGCCCCGATACCAATACGATCTTGTCGATCCCGTTGGCGATAAGCGACTCCATGATGTCGATGGCCAACACCTTCAACGTCTCCATGCGCACGCCCAGTGTCCCAGGCATCTTCTTGGTGGAGCTGTGCTGTCCGTATCGTACCATCGGGGCCACCAAACCCCCTAGGCGTCTCGCCACCTCATCGGCCAGCGCCTCCGGTTGATAGGAATCCGTTCCCAGCGGCAGATGCGGGCCGTGTGCCTCGCAGGCCCCGAAGGGAACGATCACCACTGGGCGCTTGGCCACCGCCGCCACGAACTCATCCCTGGTCATCTCCTCGATGCGCATGTCACTTCGCCTTCCTCTTTGGGTTCATCAGCCTGGTGCCACAGACCGGGCAGACCCCCTTGCTCAGCGAATCGTTGCCGAACTGCTCGGCGAGTTTCACGCCGATCTCCTGGAGCCGCTCGTCCGGGATGGTCTTGTCGCACTTGGCGCAATACATGTCCTGGACATGATATTGGGGATATATTTGGTTTGAGAGACACGGTCTAAAGGTTCATTAGCGGTCACGGCCTTCAAGGCATCATGAGGCTGGCCTCGTTGTTCTCGGGCGGTAAGGACTCTACCTATGCCACCTATCTCATGGAGCAGAGCGGTCAGGAGGTCCCTTTTTTGGTCACGATAGTGCCCCATGACCCCTATGCTATGCTTTTCCACACCTTGAACCTCGACACAGTGACGCTCCATGCCCAGTCCATGGGGAAGGAACTCGTCAGCGTACCTTCTAGCGGTCAGGAGGTCGAGGACCTTGAGGCCCTGAGAGGGGCGCTCGCAGACCTTGACATCGATGGTGTAATCACTGGTGCCATCGCATCCGATTACCAATGGGACCGCATCAACCGGGTGTGCGAAGAGCTAAGCTTGCGTTGCTTCTCGCCCTTATGGCGCAAGGACCAGGAGATGCTGCTGCGCGACATGGTGCAAGCCGGG
>JACXTP010000127.1 GCA_016919625.1 Methanomassiliicoccaceae archaeon | reverse complement strand
GGTTGGCGTCCTGGAGCACATCATCGATGACATGAACTTCAACATAAAGAAGGAGATATTGCTGACCGAGCTGGACCCCAAGGGCGTCTATCTCCTCATGGACATGCTGCGTTGCTTGGAGGAATCCTCCGATTCCAGCAAGGACGCCGTGGACATGCTGCACATTTTGGTCATTAGCGACCAGTTCCATTCAAGATGAGGCGACTGCGATGAGCAAGAGGTTGTTCGGTACCAACGGGGTACGAGGAGTGGTGAACGAGGAGATGAGCGTCCAGCTCGCCTTGGACGTAGGTAAGGCCATAGGTACTTTCATGGGTGGGAAGGTGGCGATAGCCACAGACACCCGCACCTCGGCCCATATGATCAAGAACGCCGTCTCCGCGGGCCTGATGGCCTCCGGCGTGGAGGTGCTGGACCTGGGCATGCTGCCCACCCCGGCGCTGCAGTACTATGTGAAAGGCTCCGCCGTGAAGGGCGGGGTTATGATCACCGCCTCGCACAACCCTCCCGAGTTCAACGGCATCAAGTGCGTCGACTATGACGGCACGGAGATGCCCCGAAACAAGGAGGAGATGATCGAGGCCATATACTTCAACCAGAGCTTCGCCCACAAGAGCTGGCGCATGGTCGGTTCGATGAGACCGATCACCGGTGTGGGACAGACCTACATCACGGTGGTGAAGAGACAGGTGGATTACACGGCCATCGAGGACGCCAAGCTAAAGGTGGTGTTGGACTGCGCCAATGGGGCAGGGTCGGCCACCTCCCCCCAGCTCCTCGAGTCCTTGGGGGTGAAGGCGATCACCCTGAACGCCAACCCGCAAGGGACATTCCCTGGCCACGAGAGCGAGCCCACCCCTGAGAACCTCCGGGACCTGGTGGAGATGGTCAAGGTGACCGGTGCCGACCTGGGCATCGCCCACGACGGCGACGCGGACCGCTGCATCTTCGTGGACGACAAGGGCAACTACCTGTACGGAGACCGATCCCTGGCCATCGTGGCCCGCTATGTGGTCGCCGAGAAGGGCGGTGGCACGGTGGTCACGCCGGTGAGCACCTCCTCCTGTCTGGAGGACGTGGTCAGGTCCGCTGGGGGCGACGTCATCTATACCAAGGTCGGGTCGCCGGTGGTGGCGCGCAAGATGATCGAGGTCAAGGCCATCTTCGGCGGCGAGGAGAACGGCGGGCTCATCTTCCCTGAGCACCAGTATTGTCGTGACGCGGCCATGACCATGGCCAAGGTCCTGGAGATAATAGCCAAGGACGGCCCCCTCTCCCGGTTGGCCGCTTCGATACCCGGTTACGCGCTGGACAAGCGCAAGATGCACACCCCGCCCGGCGTCAAGGACCAGGTGGTCGAGGAGCTCCTCATGCGCTTTGACGGCATGAGGGTGGACACCACCGATGGCATCAAGGTCTACTTCGACGAGGGCTGGGCGTTGATCAGGCCTTCAGGCACGGAACCTATATTCCGCATCTATTCCGAGGCCCGTTCTGACCAGGCGGCCAAGCGCATCGGGGACGAGTGCGAGAAGGCCCTCAAGGAAGCCGTCAAGGAATGCGAGGGTGACTGAACCCCCGCACCCTACTTTTCATCCCCCATCAATACCCATAGATGGCAGAGAACTTCGCATCCAGGTACTTCAAGAACGGCCCGATATCCAGGTCCTTGCCGGTCACGGTCTTGACCAGGTCGGCCGGGTCGTAGAGGTTGCCCCTGCGGTGCACGTTCTCGACCAGCCAGTTCTTGACCGGGGCGAAATCTCCTGCCTCGACGCCCCTCTTCCAGTCCGGAAGGGTCTGCTCCATCTTGTCCAGGAACATACCGCCGTAGATGTTGCCCAGGGCATAGCTGGGGAAGTAGCCGAAGTAGCCTGAGGCCCAGTGCGTGTCCTGCATCACGCCTTCCGAGTCGTGACGGACATCGACACCGAGATAGTCCTTGTACTTCTGGTTCCAGACCTGGGGCAGCTCGTCCACTCCGATCCTGCCAGAGAACAGGTCCCTCTCTATCTCGAACCTTATGATGACATGCATTCCGTAGGTGACCTCGTCCGCCTCGATGCGGATGCGGCTCGGCTCGACCAGGTTCACCGCTGCCACGAACTGTTCCAACCCGACCCCTTCCAGCGCTCCGTTGGTGACGGAGCACAATCGGGGCAGCATGTATCGTAGGAACTCCGGGCTTCGGCCGACGATGTTCTCCACGAACCGGCTCTGGGACTCATGTATCCCGTAGCTGGCGGCCGCGCCTATCGGTTGGTACTTCCAAGCCGGGGGTTGGTTCTGTTCGTAAAGGGCATGCCCCGCCTCATGGAGCACGCTGAACAGGCTCGATGTGTACCGGTCCTCGAAGTAATGGGTGGTGATCCTGACATCGTCATAATAGCCGGTGGAGAAGGGGTGCTCGGTCTCGTCCAGACGTCCTCCTTCGGGCCCGTAACCGACGAACTCCATGGCCAGGTCGCTGATCCGCCTCTGGGCGTCGATGGGCACCCTGCGCTCGGTTATGGATACGTCCGGCTCGAATCCTGAGCCCTCGATCTTGTCCAAGACCTTCTTCAAACCCCGTCTCATGCCGTCGAACACCTCCGTGACGCGATCGGCGGTCATGCCAGGCTCATAGGAGTCAAGCAAGGCGTCGTATGGCGTCCTGGTGCCCTTCACCTGCATCATGATGTCCGCCGCCTGTGCCCTCAGCTCGATCATGCGCGCCAGCTCAGAGCGGTACAGATTAAAGTCCTGGGCCCCCTTGGCCTTCTTCCAAGCCGCTACGGTCAATGCGGACTGTCTGGACAGGTCGGCCACCAGGCTCTCCGGCAACCGGGCCGATTCGTCGTATGCCTTGCGGAAGAGGTGAACGTTGCGGCGCTTCGCCTGGTCAAGAGAGCCGAGGTCTTTGTGCGCTTCGATGGCGTCCAACATCTTCGCCACCTCCAGGTCGACCAGTTCCTGATGCGCGATGACATCTAGGACGGCCAGTTGCTCGCTCCTTTGCTCCAGGCCGCGCTCTGGCATCTTCGTCTCCATGTCCCAGTGCAGTATCCCTATGGCGGACGAGAGCACGACGAGCTTCTTGGAACGGGTAAGGAGGTCCCCATAGATCTCCAGGATGGGTGCGGTCATGTGATATCGGCCGAGGATGGGCGCAACGATGCTTTAGCCTTTACCACAGACAAGTCGTAGCACGCTGCTTTCAAAGAACAGTTTGAAAAATTATGGAAGGGGAAATCGTTTTTCAATGCGCCATCGACAGGTCTCAGACCTTGGTGATCATGCGGCGCTCCATGGCGACCAGGTACATGATCTCCTCTCCGGAGTGGAGCTGTCCTTCGAACTCCTCCGGAACGGCCAGGGAGAAGTTCTCGAAGGTCTCCAGGTCCATCAGCTGGACCTCGTTGCCTCCGACCGCCAGGATCTGCGCCTTGCGCTTGTCGATCATTGGCACCTGCACCCTGTGCTTCACCGGGAACACCACACTGCGCTTCTTCTTGTCGAAGATGCCGACGGCGTCGATGTTGGCCTTGGCCTCGCCATGTTTACCGGGTTTGGATGTGGATATGGAGATGATCTTGCAGGGCTCCTCATCTATGAGCATGTAACGGCCCTCTTTCAGCTCACGGACCTCTTGCTGCGTCCACGACATAACAATCTACCCGTCAATCCTACCTTGATTTATAAATCTTGCCTCTTTTAACCGGCCGCTGCGGCATCCTTGTCTGGCTCTGCGGGCTTGAGGCACGGCGCGGAGGCTCGGGGTACTTCTCCTTAACCTCTGCCACCCTAGCCTCCATGTCGGCTAGGAGCTTGTCGCCGATGAAGTCACCCTTATAGAAGTCGACCTTGGCGGCTATGCTGGCCTTGGCCGCCAGGCTGCGGGCCACCTTGCCC
>JACXTP010000126.1 GCA_016919625.1 Methanomassiliicoccaceae archaeon | reverse complement strand
CCGTGACCGGCCATCCAGAGGGAGAGGCTATACCAATACCCAAAGGGCAGCCGGTGCCTTTGAGCGCCGACCTGCTGGCCAGCCTGAACATCATGCTGGTCTATGTGAACCCCGCTGGCGTCATCGTCCATGTGAACCGGGCCTTCGAGAACCTGCTGGGTTACACCCTGGACGAGATACGGGGCAGGCAGCTCGGCACCCTGACCACAATGGATGCGACCGCGATGCAGCGCATGCGGGACGCCGGTCGGGATATGCGTTCCGGTGAGGTCCTGTCAGTGGACGTCGATCTCAGGACCAGGGAGGGCAAGATAATCCATTCCCAATGGCGGGCCATGTCGGTGCGCGACGAGGACGGTAGGCTGAAGGGCGTGATCGCCCTGGCCCAGGACCCCAATGCCGCCCGGGTGCTGGAGGTCCAGGTCAGCGAGCTTTCCAGTCAGATCGAGACCCTGTCAGTGTCGGCAGCCGAGATGGAATCGGCCCTGGACCCGGACGAGGTCATGGAGCAGATGATATCGCGCATGATGGCGGCCATACACATGCAGCTTGCGGTCATCCGTATAGCGGACGACCCAGGTCAACAACAGGTCTTCTACAAAGGTCTGGACTTCCAGGAGGCGCGCAATATCCTCGATGTGGAGGTCGAGGACTTGATCCTCTCCGATTGGATAGACGCCCGGGGTATCTACATATGCCCGGACCGTGAGGTGGACCCATTCTTCTCAAAGATATATGGCATGCCTCGCAGCTTCATCCTGGCTAGCATTGGGCTCAGAGGTTTCCCTCTTGGGCTGGCGCTTTTCGGTTCCCCCGCCAAGGACAAGGACCTGGAGCGCAAGGCACCGGTCCTTCAGACCTTCCTGCACCAGATCGCGATGAGGAAGCGGGACGAGATCACGCACGAGGACGTGACCCATCGCAATGTGGAGCTCCAGACCCTATACGAGACCTCGAAGATGCTCTCGTCCACCATCGAGCAAAAGATCGTGCTCGAGCTCATTTTGGAAAAATCGATGGAACTGGTTCGATCGGACAACTGCCTCATATTCGAACTGGACAAGAAGGGAAGGAAATTACGTTGCGTCGCCTCCAAGACCAAGGATGGCGTAGGCGCCGAGGGCTTGGAGATAGCCATAGGGGAGGGCATCTCCGGCCTTGTTGCGCAGCACCGCGAGGGCATGCTCATCGAGCGGGCGGACATGGACGGAAGGTCGATATTATTGGACGGCACCCCGGACGAGCCCTCAAGCATAATCAGCGTGCCTCTCAACATCGGCGATGAGATCTTCGGCGTGATGACACTAGAGAAGACCCCCGGGGTCCCTTTCAACAACAGCGAGTATCGCCTGGTGGAGATGTTCTCCGTCCAGGCCGCCTTCGCTCTCAAGAACGCTGGCATGTACAAGAGCATGGAGGACAACATGGCCATGCAGCAGATGTACAACGTCCTGCTGACCCACGATGTGGCCAATTACAATGTCCCCATCCATGGTTTCCTGGAGCTGCTGGTCAAGGACCCCAAGTTGGACGACAGGCAGCGTCGCTATGTGCGTTCCGCCCTAGTCCAGGCGGAGAACATCTCCAGTTTGATCGCCAGCGTGCGAAAGCTATGGTGGCTGCGCACGACCGACCAGGAACTCGACCTAGGCCCCATCAACCTCGCCCCTTTCGTAAAGGAATGCATCGACAGCTTGCACATGAGCAGCCTGTTCAACGCCATTGAGATCAAGGGCAGATACGAGA
Organism: Methanomassiliicoccaceae archaeon; assembly: GCA_016919625.1. Taxonomy (GTDB): domain Archaea; phylum Thermoplasmatota; class Thermoplasmata; order Methanomassiliicoccales; family UBA472; genus JACXTP01. The sequence goes on along the minus strand of JACXTP010000126.1, from coordinate 11,227 downwards.
GCGAGCAGGCCTTCGTGCTGGCGGATGTCTTCGTCAAGGACATCCTCTACAATCTCATCAGCAACGCCTGCAAGTACGGTGACATGCGCCCGGTGGAGGTGGAGCTATATGCCTGGAATGAGAACGGCAAGGACTACTGGCGCTTGGATGTCAAGGACCAGGGCAAAGGCATCCCCGACGAAAGGAAGTCTGCGCTCTTCAAACGCTTCGATCGCCTGGATTCCGTGACCGCGGCCGAGGGCCATGGACTGGGGCTCAGCGTGGTGAAGGCCTTCTGCGACCGGTACTCCGGCCGTGTCTGGGCCGAGAACCGGGTCCCAGGCGATTGGTCCAAGGGATCGGTATTTTGTGTCATTTTGCCGCGAACCAGGAACCAACCTTCATAAAGGGCAGAGGTAGATACAAGCACAGGGAGTGGCGAAGCATGGACGAGACTTTGGAGAGGGTCAGGGTCTTGATGGTGGAGGACAACCAGGACCACCTGGACCTATGTCGTGAGTATCTTTCTGACGACATGTTTTTCCTGGATGCGGCCTTGGACGGGCGCGAGGCGTTGGACAAGGTCAAGAACAATCAGTATGACATCATCGTCCTTGACTACCGCCTCCCAGACACGACCGGTTCCGAGCTATTGCGCCGCATCAGGGCAATGAACAAGGAGACCCCGATCATTTTCGTCACCGCCATGGACGACCCGGACATAAGCTTCCAGGTCATGCAGGATGGCGCCTCCGATTACATACCCAAATCGTTCCAATACTATGAGCGTCTGCGGGACCGCATCCTGGACAATCTGGGCATCGAGGTCGTGGAGGAGGACGTGCCTCCTAACCGGCCGGCGTGAAGGGGTGCTAGCCATGGTACTGGTCCTCGGCATCAATGGGAGCCCGAGGAAGGACGGCAACAGCGGTACACTTTTAGATGAGGCGTTGCGCTCGGCCTCGGAATGCGGCGCGGACATCATTCGCATCGACGTTTCGGACCTGGACATCTCCGGGTGCCGCTCCTGTTGGGCTTGCGAGGAAAGCGGATTATGCGTGGTAGATGATGACATGACCAAGGTATATGAGGTCCTGCTGAGGGCGGACGCTTTGATCGTGGTCTCCCCGGTCTACTTCTCCGGGCCTACTTCTCAGCTCAAGCAGCTAATCGACCGGTGCAACTGCCTGTGGAACCGCAAGCTGCCCTCCGCCAAGAAGGGAGCATTGATGGTCGTGGCGGCGGACCCCGAACAGAACTTCCGACCGATAATCGCAGAGCTCCGTTCGTTCATGAACTCGGTGGGCCACCCATGCCATGAAGAGCTCCTTGTGCCGGGGGTGTTCCGCAAGGGCGAGGTCGTCGCAGACCGGAACGCCATGCGCATGGCGATGGAGATCGGGGCCAGGCTGGCCTCAGGCTGAGTCTCCCCCTGGGTGGGCGCAGAGGAGGGCGTCAAGTTCCGCCACTTTCTTCAATAGGCGATCGAAGGTGGTGGCCACCAGCAGAACGGCAAAACCAAGGCCGAGCATGTAGGCGAACTGGGAACCCGAAACCTGACCTACGATGGCGAAGAAGTTGAATGAGGCGTGCAGCAACACCGCCAGAGCATAATAGGGGAGCCAGCTGACCTTTTGCCCCTTCGCCTTCATCACCACCTTCCTGGAGATCCCGAAACCGGAGATGGCGCTGGCGCTTGCATGCAGCAGCGTTGACGTCAAGGCTCTTACCACGGCCGTGCCCACGAAAACGTCCAGACCCACGGAGATGGCGTTGGCCCCATAGAGGACGTTCTCCACCGCGGCAAAGCCCAATCCGACCGCCGCCCCGTACACCAGGCCGTTCTTTAGCTCTGCCAGACGACCCCGGAAGAGCATGATTCCCCAGGCCTTGGTCAGCTCCTCCACCAACGGGGCCATGACGCAGGCCATCAAGATCAATTGGAAAGAAGGGTCCCCCGGGTCGAGGTTCCAGAAGGGCCTGGATAGCGCTCCGCCCTCGCCGAATAGGAGGGTGACCAGTGCCGATTCCATCACGAACGCCAGCCCCAAGGAGAAGGTCCCGCCCACTACGAAGGCGGACAGGAGAGGACGCAGCTGGTCCCGATCGCACAGCTCCTTGCTCCGCACCCATAGGACATAGATTATAGGCGGCACTATGGCCGCCAATAGCACCACCAGGATCTCCCCCGCCGATAAGGCCAACTTCCTCTCCCTTGGTGATGATTTGTGGGGGCTCTAGATAACAGTTGCTTAGCCAGGTTGGTACGCCACATACCTGGTGCGGAGCTTCCGATGCACGCCTTCTTGGTCCAGGCGCCTCACCTTGGTCCATATCAAGGCGAAGAGGGCAATGTCCATTATTATGATGAGGAGCACGCTTCCCACGACCATCGCGTCGCCGCCCCCGAACACCTCGGAGCTGGAGGCCATGAAGTTAGACAGCGCATGGAGGAACACCGCCACCAGATAGTACGGCAACCAGGCCAACGGTCTCTCGATGGGGCGGAGGATCTCGCAACGGGCCAGTCCATAACCGGTGATGGCCGTGTAGCTTGCATGTCCTAGAGCCGCCGAGACGACGCGCAACCCAAGCAGCAATAGGGCGGATTCCAGGCCCTCGTTCGTGAGCTGATCGAAACCATATAGCACGTTCTCCACCGCGGCGAAGCCCAACCCGATGCAGGCCCCATAGATCAGCCCGCTCTCCAGTCCTGTGAAGCGCTTCCTGAAGAACATCACGCCCGCCCCTTTGGTGAGCTCCTCGGCGATGGGGGCCACCAGCACGGCGGCCCAGATGGTCGACTCATCTTCCGTCCCCCCTACGATGACGATGACCACGATGATGGGGATGAGCATCAGGAAGCTGAGGACCAATGCGGCCACTATGGAGAAGGTGGACCCGACCCCCAGCGCCTTGAAAAGATCGATGACCTTGTCACGATGTAACCGGCTAGCCTGCCTTATCAGTAAAAGATAGAGGATGGAGGCGCCAAAAGCGCCCGCTATCAGCAAGGCCAGTCCGAACAGGTCGACTTCCATCTGAAACGTTCAAGGGATTGGTCTCATGATATTAACAATTAATCGCACTGAAGTTCTCTCCAGATAATCTCAAGCGCCTAGTTCATCCGTCCATATTGGCTAGGACCTCCGGTCCGAAGGGGTCGAGCAGCGCCCCGCCCGCCCCCATCTCCAGCAACAGTTCACGATCGGCCAACCTTACGCCCCCACCTATCAGTGGCGTGTCGGCATATGTGCACATGTTCCCCGCCCAATAGCGGTCCGGTCCCTGGCCCCGACCGATTCTTCTTAGGTCAAGGAAGGCGAGCTTCCGATAGCCCATCGACCGCAAGGTCTCGGCCACCTTTCTCGGGTCGGTCGTAGGTTCCCTTTGACGACGCCACACAACATCTGGTGCACAGCAGATGCATGGGACCACCCTTTCCGAGAGGTCGATGGCTTTTCGGAAATGCTCGAGCGAGGATGTCCCAGTTGTACAGACCAGCATGTGGTCCGCCCCCATGAGGAAAGCGTCGAACACGTCCTGTTCGCCGCGCAGACCGATGTCGAGCCATATCTGGTTCTTCCGCTTCAATGCCCGCCTCATGCCCTCGATGTCGGCCTCCCCCTCGTTTATGCCATCCAGGTCGAGGAAGGCGGCCTCCTTGCTGCCATAGACCTCTTTGGTTATCTTCTGCCAATACGGCCCTAGCAGCGCCTTTCGCCCCATGCTTTGAAAGGAACCCTCCTCCCAGACCACCTCGGTCACCCTGGTCACATGTCGCGAGGTCTCGCCGCTGATGCGCAAGAACCTTCGGCCCCCGGTAACCAGGGGGAGGAGGGGCACTAAAGTGAACTCCGTACCGCTCTCCAAAGGAGGCGCACCCCTTTCTGACACGAAGCCTTGATAGTCCTCCACGGTGGCGAACTCCATAGGCACCCCTATCTTGCCGCAGTTGAAGCACTTGAAACTTCCATCGTCGTTGTCCAGGTGGGCCATCGGCCCTCCGACCAGGGTCATCTCCTCCAGGTCGGTGCTGTAGCAATGCGGGCACACCTTGAACCCTATGTCTTTCTCGTCCATCGTAACGTCCCCTGAGCGTAGAAACTAGGTTATATGGTTATCCGCCGCCCCGTTCAGGCTGAGGACAGGATGAAGCTCCCTTCTCGTCCTCGGAGGGCACATCGTTCTCGTAGTCCAGCCCATGTCCTGGGCGCATCACCAATGCCACCATGAAACCGATCAGGGAGAATGCCATGCCAGCGATCCAGGCCCACACATAGCCTTGGTCCGAGGTGAGCTCGACGATGACGCTCGGCGGAGCCCCCGGGGGGTTATAGGCGACCAAGTAACCTGCCATGATGACAGAGGCCAGGACCGGACCGATAGAACCGCCCACGATGCGGAACAATGTGTTCATGCCCGAAGCTATCCCGAAGTCCCGCTGGGGGGAGGCCATGGCCACCACGTTGATGAGGGAGACCATGGAGAACCCCAGACCAATGCCCATCACGAACATGGCCATCATGATCTGGTTCACATTGGAGTGGAACAGGATGACCAGAAGATAGCCGATGGCCGTGAAGAGTAGACCGATGGCCAGGATCCTGTCCGCGCCAACCCTCTTGGACCATTTCCCGGCCAAGGGGGCGAAGATCAACTGGGCGATGGCGCTGGGGAACAGGTACACACCCACATCGAAAGCGCTCTCGACCCCCAGTCCGCCCACCGCCTCTGGCGACATTAGGAAGAAAGGCAGCGTCTGGAATATGAGGAACATGCTGATGCCCACGAAGAACCCGCATATGTTTGCTCCAGCGATGCCCCGGTTGGCCATGAGCCTTAGGGAGACTATCGGGTCGATGGTCCTTCGTTCCCAGAGGACGAAACCGATCAGCAACGACGCGGAAAGGGCGAAGAGCCCGATGACGCCTATGCTGGTCCAGCCCCACCCCTCACCCTGGGTCAGGCCGAGCAGGAGGCAAAAGACTCCAAGTCCCAGGAGGGCCGCCCCTGCCACGTCGATCTTGCATTTGATGGTCATGTCGGTGGTCTTGATCACGAAGTATACCACAACGGTGAGAAGGGCCATGAGAGGCCAGACGATGTCGAATGCCGTGCGCCAATCATAATATTCCACGATGAGGCCACCAGCGAGCAGGCCGATGCTCACCCCGACGGAGAACATGGCGCTCACCACTCCAATTGCCGCGGGAATGAGGCGCTTGGGGAAATTGTCCCTGATTATCCCAAAGGCCAGGGGGAACATGCCCATGCCTATCCCTTGCACCGCCCGGAAGGCGATGAGCATCACCATTGATGTAGAAAAGGCGCAACCCACCAGACCGATGGTGTATCCGACCATGGAGAGCATCATCACCTTCTTCTTCCCGTAAATATCGCCGAGTCGGCCCAACAGTGGGGTGGCCACAGCGCCAGTGAGAAGATAGGCGGAAAGCACCCATGAGATCCATTGCGACTCATCAGGGAACTCCATGGCGATGGTCGGCAAAGCCGGCACCAGCATGATCTCTATGAACATGACCATCATGGCGATGAAGGCCAATATGATGAGGATGACTCCAGGCCCCTTCAGGGTGAGCCTCTCGACCCCAATTCTAGAGTTCACGGGAACAGTCTCGGACATGTAAGTATGCCTCTACCTAGGCTGCCGCATGCCGAAAATCGATATTTAATCATTACCTTTTCAGACCACTTCGTCCAGACGGGAGTGGATTCGAGATTTCCTGTCCATTACGACGTTCCATGCCGTTCATAATACGAAGCTTCGGCAATGGCTCTCGATGCAACGAATGGAATATATACCAGCTGATTGGTCGATTCCGACATAACTTTCTAACATCGACAATGGAGGAGAAACATAATGTCCGCTGGACCGAAGGAGCCCCGTGTGGGCGTTTTCATATGCAGATGCGGAGGGCAGATCGACCTCAGCATTGACACCGAAAGACTGGCATCGTCCGCCCAAGAGGAGCAGGATGTAGTGTTCACTCACACCCTGCCCTATCTGTGCCACCCATCCGGAATGGACGAGATCGCCGAACGGATCAAGGGCGAGGGTTTGGACCGGGTGGTGATCGCCGCCTGCTCGCCCCGCCTCTACCTGCAATCGTTCCAGGAGACCATCGAGGGAGCGGGATTGAACCGCCTCATGATCGACATGGCAAACATCAGGGAGCAGGTGGCCTGGGTACATTTCCGTGATAAGGAGGCCGCCACGAGCAAGGCCGAGGACATGGTGGGCATGGCCATCGCCAAGGTGCGGAACCAGCTTCCCGACGAGCATGGCAATGTTTCCATCGTCAACAAGTCACGTTGCGTCGGCTGTGGGGTGTGCGAGAGTGTCTGCAACGTCAACTCCATCACCCTGGCTCCCGACCCTGTCTTCAATGACAAGCGCAAGGCGACGGTGAACCCGAAGGCTTGCGTCGGTTGCGGCGCATGCGTCTCCGCCTGCCCGACCGCGGCCATGGACCAGACGTTCTTTTCCAACCGACAGATATTGGCCCAGATAGAGAGGTCGCTCGCCAACAGGGACGAGGAGTCCGCCTTCCCTCATATCCTGGTTTTCTCCTGCCATTGGTGCTCCTACTCCTCCGCGGACCAGGCCGGCCTGATGCGTATGGAACTGGACCCCCATTTCCGCACAGTGAGGACCATGTGCTCCGCCCGAGTCGACCCAGAGTGGGTACTGAAGGCCATCGGATCCGGTGCGGACGGCATAATGATCCTGGCGGGCGTTCCCGGACGTTGCCATTATGAGATCGGGAACCTACGCACCCGGAAGCGGATGACCTTGCTGCAGATGGTGCTCAAGCAATATGGCTTCGATGAGAATCGCTTCCAGGTAAAATACGTAGACTCGGACCAACCTGAGGCCTACGTGCGGAGCGTGCAGGAGTTCATGGACAAGATCAAGCAGCTCGGCCCCAACCCCATCGAGGCCACGACCATCGTGGACCCGCAACGGGTCGAGCTACCCTACCTCAAACTCTGAAAACCATTTAATTATTTTTTAATTAAAAAATATAAATCAGGAAAGGGTTTGGATAGGACCATCAGGCTTGGACCGGTTTCGTTGCCCCCACACCCCACTTCTGCGTCAGCAGGGAGACGACGATCAAGGTCAGGAAGCCTAGCGCTATGCTCACTATGCCCGGATTGGTCAACGGGAAGATGTAGTTCGTGGGCATGAATGTGGGGCTGATCAATATCAGCAGCAGGGACGAGGAAAGCCCGACCGCGATGCTGGATATTATCCCCCATTCCGTAGCCCTCTTCCAGAAGAGCACTCCGATCAAGGCCGGGATGTTGGCCGATGCCGCTATGGCGAACGCCAGACCAACCAGGTATGCCACGTTCTCTCCTTCCATAGCTATGCCTAACAATATGGCCACCATTCCGACGCCCACCGCCGTGAGCTTCGATACCCGGAGCGCCGATTTCTCGGACTTCTTCTTTTCCAAGATCTCAGAGTATATATCGTGGGCGATCGCCCCAGCCGCGGCCATGATCAGGCCGGACACCGTCCCCAGGATGGTGGCGAAGGCTATCGATGAGATCACGGCGAAGAAGGTCTCCCCTCCGATGAAGTATGCCAGCGTCGGCGCGGACAGATTGGAGTCGTTCACGACGAACTCTCCCTGACCGGCAAAGTAGTTCGTACCCAGGCCGATGAACAGCGTCAGGATGTAGAATATCCCGATACATATGATTGCCACCACTGTCGATTTCCTAGCATCGGACGGCTTCGGCACCGTGTAATACCTGATGAGGATGTGCGGCAGCGCAGCCGTGCCCAGGATGAGCGCCAGCATCAGCGAGGCGAAGTCCCACGGGTCCTTGTACTTCGTACCAGGGGCCATGAACTGTTCACCGGTGAACTGGGGCAACCCCGTCTTCGGCGAAACCGAACCGTTCTGGATGAAGTAGTTGATGAAGTCCAGAGGGTTATACCCAGCTATCACCAGCACTCCGATCACCAAAGCCACACCGGCGATGAGCAACAGTAGCCCTTTGATGAACTGCACCCATGTGGTGGACACCATACCGGCTGTGGCCACGATGAGGATCACGATGCCCCCCACCAGGACCACTCCCGCCCAATAAGGCAGTCCGATCAAAGGCTGGATGATAGTGCCTGCACCCACCATCTGTGGGATCAGGTAGAACACGCTCACTACCAACGTACTTATCGCTGCGGCCAGGCGCACCCTTTTGCTCTTGAACTTGCTAACTAGGGCGTCAGCGAAGGTATACTTGCCCATGACACGGAGCGGTTCAGCTATGAGGAACAGGGCCACTATCCACCCGGCCAGGAACCCTATGCCATAGATGAAGCCATCATAACCGAAGAAGGCGATCAGACCGGCCACTCCCAGGAACGAGGCGGCGCTAAGATAGTCCCCAGCGAAGGCCACTCCGTTCACGAACCATTTCACACCGCCGCCGGCCACGTAGTAGTGGCCTGCCGTCCTGACCCGCCTCGAAAAGTATATCGAGATGACCAGGGTCATGAGCACGATCATGACGAACAGGGCGAACGCCAGAGGCTTGAAGTCATTGGTCAATGCATCGGCCATGTTACAAGGCCTCCTGCTTTCCCGCGTACCAGTTGAACACCACGGCCATGATGATGGCGAGGATGATCACCGTCAGTCCGAGCACCATGCCGACGTTCAGTTTCCCGACCGCCTCGCTCATCACGCTCCTGTCGAAGCTGCCGAAGTACAGCAGCGTCCCATAGACCGCGATATAGATGGTGAACAGTACCAGACCCACCTTGAACTGCTTGCTAGATGTGATGGTCTTGACCGTGATCTCCTTTGGCCGGGAGGCGATCTTCCTAGCCAATACCAGAGCCTCCTTCCCCTGCGTCTCGGTGGGGTTGATGGCGACGACCTCACAATGCGCCATTTTGGTCACCGCACGAGCGACATCCCCAAGGTAAAGTTCAGTGATACCGTGAGGTTTGGAGCAGCCCATGACGATGGCCTCTACCTTGAACTCCTCCGCCACACGGACGATGGTCCCAGCCACTGGCCCTTCTTGGGTGATCTCTTCGATCTCGACCCCTTTCTGCTTGGCCAGTTCCCTGGCGAACTTCATACCGTCGATGTTGGGGCAACGTCTTAGGCCGACGTTCTCGGCATGCTGCTCCACCTCCATCGAGGGGGTCAGTTCCACCACGCTCAGGACGATGAGGGTGGCATTCTCCGCCTTGGCCCTGTCGACAGCGATAACCGTGGCGGCCAAGGCCGGCAATGAGCTGTCGGTGGGCAATAAGATCCTCCTCATGAGGTCCACCCCGGTTCTCCCTGGTATGTCTCCAACTGGTTCGGAGCGGGACCGCAAGCCTTGATCGGCCGCAGTCCCGTCGCTGAACCGGTCGATGACGGGGCGCTCCTTAGCGCCTTGACGTCGCTGCCAGTCCAGCTTCGCCTAGGACGTTTGCTTGGATGGGTTAGTTCATCCCGCATAAGGGAGGGCAGGCAAATTGCTATTACTTATAATTATACTATTTTTACTACGATAATTGACGAAATTATCATGTATTTCTACTAATTTCGAATAATGATGGTTTGTTTACTAAAAAACATGCAAGGATAACGATTTTCCAAATCGTCTATCGACGTAGGGCTTGTCAGAGTGTGTCAGGGTCGATTGAGAACAACGCATTACCCAGATGATCGGTGAGGAAACAAATCACAATTTTTATGTTCGTCAATCATCGAACTCGATCATTTAAATTTGTTTTGATACAAACGTCCGTAATTGGCACATCGAGTGCAGAAATCGAAGTTATTACTACGAAAATCGCTATCAACCAAAAAAGAAGTAGTTCACCCTCGATGTCGGCGACGGTTGAACGCATCCAAGGCTTGCTTCACCGTACCCTCTTCGTCGGTGACCAACTTGATGCCCTTGGATTCCAGCTTCTTTATCCCATGCGGTCCGACGAAGCCGGTGATCACCACCTCCGCCTTGAGATGGACGATGTTCTCGGCGGTTTGTATACCGTACCCAATATCTGTGTCCACTAGCACGTTGTCGAAGACCTCGAACTCCATGGTGTCCGGGTCAACTATAAGCAGGAAGGGAGCGTGGCCGAACTCCTCGGCCACCAGGGCGTCCAGGTCCTCCCCTTCCGCGGTGACGCAAACCCTCATTTCTTTCCCCCGTACTGGAATGGCTTCACTTTTCGCTTCGGGGCGCTCTCGACCGTCTTGCGGACCCGGTCGGCCAATTCGTCGAACGCCTTGGCACCTGGCGAGTCTGGTTTAGAGAGGACGATAGGCTTGCCATCATCCCCGCTCGGGACCATATCCACGTCGATGGGGATCTTGCCCAGGAAGGGCACGCCCATCTCTTCCGCCGCCTTCTTTCCCCCGCCCACCTTGAACAGATCGATCTCCTCGCCGCAATGGGGGCACTTCAATCCGGACATGTTCTCCAGTATGCCGAGCACTGGCAGGTTGAGCGCCTTGGCGAACGTGACCGACTTCCGGGAGTCCAACAATGCGACGTCCTGAGGGGTGGTGACGATGATGGCCCCGTCCGCCTCTGGAATGAGCTGGGCTATGGAAAGCGGTTCATCGCCGGTGCCTGGTGGAAGATCGACGATGAGATAGTCCAGGGTCCCCCAGTTCACATCCTCCAGGAACTGGCGTATGGCGCCCATCTTCATCGGTCCGCGCCAAACCACTGGGGCGTCCTTGCTGGAGATGAGGAAGGCCATGGACATGACCTTAAGGTGAGGGGCGACCTCCACCGGGAATAGTCCCTCCTCGTCTCCGGTGATTTGAGCCTCCTCCACGCCCAACATCTTGGGTATGTTAGGACCAGTGATGTCCGCGTCAAGGATGCCGATGTCCAGTCCGCGCATGGCCAGCGCGGTGGCGAGGTTGGTGGCCACGGTGGACTTACCCACCCCTCCCTTGCCGCTCATGACGATGATCTTGTGTTTGATCTTGGCCAGATGCTTCATCAGTTTGACATCTTCCTCTTGCACGGTCATTATGTCTATGTCGTCATTTCCCTGCATGTCATCACCCGGTGGGACCATCTGGTATATGTAGGCAACTGATATAAAATTCGGTCAGTTTTCATTTGTTCTCGCGAAGGTGCCTCTCGATGATGTTGCGCTCTCCGCGTTGCAATATCTCGGTGAGGGTGGACGGGGCCACTTTCATCATGGCAGCCATCTCGCGGACCGTTGTCCTCTTTG
>JACXTP010000125.1 GCA_016919625.1 Methanomassiliicoccaceae archaeon | reverse complement strand
GGCAAGGTCTTCCATGACATCGAATGCCCAGAGGGCATGAGATTGGTGGAAGTAGCCTTCGATTAGCAAGGCCAGCAGACGGCTTGGTCGCCGGGCCTCAACGTTGGTGAGCCGGCAGGCATGACGAGGAAACCGCCACAAGCATCCGGTAGGCCTAAAGCGGCATCGATCACGGTCATGGTTCCGTCCGCCTCAGCCCTCAGGAACTTAACCTCGTCACGGTCAGGTCGGGACGATATTGGTGCGGACAATGTGCCACGGAACGGTACTGAGTCGTCCTTTCGCGTTATCTGCCGGACCAAGGTCTGAAGCGGCAGCAGTTCGGCCGCCAGGAGTTCCTGGCCGTGGGAAGGCAGCAGCATGACCGGCGTGTCGTCGATCAGATAAAGGGAGGTTCCGCCCCCTGGCGTCAACGCGATGCCTTCGAACAGCGACCTGCCTTCGTTCCGACAGTAGGACTTCGTGCCCGGGTCTGGTCCTCGGACCAGGACCAGGTCCGCACCGATGTTGCCACGGACCATGGCCACCTGGGACCCCATCTCGCACCTCTCCAGCAGCGGGACCGCCCCGAACCTTGCGACATACCTGGCCAGTTGCGAGAGGTCTGGGGAGCGGTCATCGCCCTCCGGCCCTTCCAACATCAATGCCTTGGGTTGGCTGTAGACCAAGACCTCCTCCGCCCCGAGACATTCCATGGCCCGGACAAGTTCCGACCCTATGGTCTGCCCCTTGCCCAGTTGCGGAAGGCAGGATGTTTGCACCATGTCCTCGGCGAGCACCCTGCCCTCCGATCGCTTTACGGGGATGGCCTCCAACCGCACAATGGGGTCGATCTGCCATTGGATGATCTTCCTCGCCTCCTGCCAAGCAGGCCCGGTACCCATATAGGAACGAACGGATTGCTGGGAGAATAATCTTCTCACGGCGTTCCTTTCGGATATTTTATTAACTTCGCAATTCAATCGACGTGCCATGGGCGAGCTGGTGGAACAGGTCGCAGCGATGCGCATGGAGCGTTCCCTGGAGGAGTTCCATCGTTTCTTCCCCCAGGCCGAGGCCAAATTCTACCTGGACCAGGAAGGGCGGGGCGTCATCAAGGTCCTGGAGGGCAGATTTCTCATCGGCATGGAATTCGTGGAGACGGCGGATTCCTGGGGTTCGAAGAAGCGCCTTTGGGAGTATGAGACCGCCCTGCGGAACAAATGCCGATTGGTGGTCCTCGCCCCCAAGGAGGTGGCCATGGCCGCCCGCATGCGCCTTCTGGAGTTCAACCATCAGTGGCTCTTTTACTACCTGGTCTATTCTTACGATGAAAGCCTGAGGCTGGAACACATCGGCCGGCCCCATGTCATGCCCGGTACCTCCACCCATAGGGCCGCCCAGCCCTTGGGCGGATATCTGTGATCAGAACTTGAGCCCGGTGAGCTTCTCGTACATGCCGATGTAGAGCTGGCTGACCTCTTCCACCTTAGTCTGGGGCAGAGGCGGGATGTCCGGCTCGGGTTCCTTATGCTTTCGGGCCTGGCTCAGCCGCTCGTGGTAGCCGATATCCCGATAGTACTGCCGCACGAACTCCTTGGAGAGCTCCAAGCACTTGCCCTGGGCGTACAAGGTCTGGTCCCACCATCGGTCCTCGTCCGCGGTACCGAAGGTGTCGACAATCATCAGGCGCCTCCTCTCGTCGTAGGCGAACTCCTTCTTGCCGTCCACATGGATCAGGCCGCGCTGCCCGACCTCCTTCGCGATGATGTCATCGATCCGCCCGATGACCTCGAAGACGTGATGGTACTCCTCGGTGCTGAGGCTGGATATCTGCAAGGCCTCCTCGTCGGTGAGGTTCCGGTCCACCTTCTCCAACTTGGTGGTGGTCTCGAAGAAGGGCCGGGGAAGCTTCTCCCCATAGGCTGGGGAGTGTCCGACGGCATAGCCTAACTTGGTGACGTCCACCTCACCTTCCTTGACCCGGTCGTTCAAGGACCCGGCGTTATAGTGACGGCAGATGAACTCCAGTGGGATCAGGAAATTGGTGGTGGTGCGGTTCAGCCGGTCATATTCGGGTATGACATCGACCCGCTTGACCAGCATGCGGTTCGGTCCGTTGAGGCGCTTGAAGTCGGTGCGTATGCCCTGCTCCTCGCAAAGCTTCAGCCAGTAAGCCGATGTCCGGCACAGCGTCTCTCCCTTGAAAGGGATCTCGGTGGGGATGATCTTGTCAAATACGGAGATGTTGTCCGTGAACTCGAACTCCAAGGAGTCGTCGTCCACCTCCCAGACCTTCTTGACCTTGCCGACGCGGTACAGCTTCATTGGGGCACCGAAGCGGCATATCCACCGCGCCCTAATATTCTTTTTCCGGACCGCTCAGTTGATTTCCGATCCCTCGTGGACCACGATACCCTTGGACGTGATCTGGTAGGGCGTGATCTTGCGGGAGTGGTTGGTGCGGCGCATTTTGATTATTCGCACCGACAGCTGCAGGTCCGACTTCTCCAGGCGTTCCACGTAACGCAGCGAGATGACGCCGTCGGCCACATATTCCACCAGACCGTCCCGGGAGCAGAGCGGGTTCTCATCCTTGACCTCAGCGGTCATGAGGCAGGTGGCCCCGGTCCTCTTGATCATCTGGGACAGGTTGAACAGATTGGCCCTGCGCTCATGCTCGTTGTCGAACAGCATGTTCAGCAATGAGACCGAATCAATGACGATGCGCGAGGCTCCCGATTGCTTGATGAACTCGGGCAGCTCGCTCTTGATGCGTTGCACCGTGGTCTTGGCATCGTTCGGCTCGAGCTTTACGACGGTCAGCTGTTTGGAGTCGATGAAAGGCTTGAGCTCCCAACCATGTGACCGGGCGTCCTCCATTATGGAGTCCTGGTCCTCCTCCAGGGAGATGTAGATGCCTTTCTCCCCCAATGCCAGGCCCTGGTTGAGGAATTGCAGCCCAAAGGTGGTCTTACCCGTGCCGAATGAGCCCATCACCACGAAGGTATGGTTCTTCGGCACGCCACCGTCCAGCATGATGTCGAGCCCCTCGACCCCCGTCTTCACCCTGTCCATGTTAATCACGCTATCCTTTCCGTATCGATGACGACCAGTCCGCTGCTCGCCGTCACCGTCGTGGCGAAACGGGCCACCCTTTCCTTCTCCAAGTGCGGCAGTATGCTCATGAACTTCTCCACGTGCATGTAGCGCTGCCGCCGAGACGATATGCCAAGCTTGCTCCACTGGAACATCAAGGCGCCGTCCACCGAGTCCATTATCATGCGCTGCATCTTTTCGTCCACCACGTCCTTGGTGAGGATGAGGTAGACCACTCCGGCCCAGCGCTTGCTGACCCGTTGCAGGCCCTTTAGCACCGCCACCAGGTCGGTGGTCTCGATCTTGGTGCTGAGCAACAGGTCGGTGAGCGAATCGATGACCACCATGCTGTCCTTGGCATTCTCGTCCAGCCAGGAGACCAGACTCTCCAGGAGGCCCTGGTCCCCGTTGTTGGAGAACAGGGCGGAGGCTCCGTCCCCGGCCCAGCTGCGAGGCACCAGGGTCTGGCGGAAGTACTTGTCGGAGAAGTCCTGGAAGATGACGTTGCGTTTGAAGCAGTCGTAGAAGTCCTCGTTGAAGGACATCCGGATCTCCTCCAAGATGTCCTCCTTGGAACGGCTGAAGGTGACATAGAAGATGCGCTCGGGCATGTGCCTGTCGCGAATGCTGGTGCCAAGGTAGAACTCGGCGCTCTTGGGGTTCTCGCGGACGAGGCTCAGCTTCGCCGCCGAGGTAATGGCGTACTCGTTCTGCCCCGCTCCCAGGTCGCCCAGGAGGAGGACCACCGATCCCAGCGGCATGCCTCCTTTGACGATGTTGTCGAAATCAGAGACACCTGTCGGTATACGTTTAAGTGAGGCACCCATCCCATAACCCCGTGCAGGGTTTTATCGCTCTTCGACAATAAAGAACTTTTCAGAAGGGTACTGACGATTTCACTCCTCGTGCAAAAGCTCCAAGGTCATGGTGATGAGGTGCTCCGCCGCCGCCAGCTTGATCTCCTCCCTTTCTCCGGAGAAGGTCTTGTGGTCGGTCATGCGCACCCTGCCGTCATCATAGCCGAAAATGACCAGGCCGACCGGCTTGCCGAAGGTGGCCCCAGAAGGTCCGGCGATGCCTGTCAGCGATATGCCGACATGGGTGTGGAGACGCTCGCGGACACCGGCCGCCATCTCCAGGGCGCACTGCTCGCTCACCGCCCCATAGATGCGCAAGGTCTCCGGGCGAACTCCAAGGAGCTCCTGTTTGGATAGATCGGAATAGGTGACGATCCCACCCTCGAAGTACTTCGAGGAACCGGGCACATTGGTTATGATGTCACCCACCAGCCCGCCGGTCATCGACTCGGCCACGGAGATGGTCTTCTGCCTCTCCTTAAGCATCTTCCCCAATTCCTGCTCCGGATTCATCCACCTCCCTCCTCTGGCTCGGGGCCAGGTCCATAAGCCGGCTGACGCCGTCGATCTCCTTGATCACGCTGACCACGGCATTGGGCACCAGTTGCTCCCAGTTGTCGTTGGAGGCGATGCGCCGGCGGATCTCCGTGCCGGAGTACTGCTCCCGATTGAACATCGGAGAGGAGGAGACCTCGTAGCCCTCCTCGATGAACAAGCGTCTGGTCAGTCCGTTGTTGGTGTACACCCGCGAGAAGGGCGGGACCATGGACACCACGTGCGAGACCCAGATGGCATAGCGATTGATGTCTACGATGGGCACCAGGAAGAAGTTGCCGATGCCCTCCTCCTGCAACGCCCGCGAGATCATGAGATGGCGTTCGCCCGCGGTGAAAGGGTTCTCAGCGGTGTGGGAGTATTGGGCGCTGCCGATGCCGATGATGATGTCATCGCATTCCCTGGCGATGGTCTTGACCACCTGGAGATGCCCCTTGTGGAATGGTTGGAACCTGCCTATGAGCAGACAGTCGCGGTTCTTGGCCTTCATCTGATCGTAGATAGATGGAGAGGCGGATAGAAATAATATCGGAAAATAATGAAAAAGGAAGTGGTTTTCAGCAGATGGGGACCTTGGCGGGGGTCGGCGCGAACTTCTCCCCCAGGTCGGCCAGCTTCTTGAGCAGGCTGTCCTTCTTGACGCCGCCAGTGAGGGCATGGTCCAGCACCTCGCGCATCGACGTCACGGGGATGATCTCGATCTTGCCCACGTACCTCGTCTCCAGCACCACGTCGTTGAGGTTGGCCCGGGGGATGATGACCCGCTTTATGCCGGACTCGGCCGCCGCCTCGATCTTGGCGGTCACGCCGCCGACCGGCAGCACCTGACCCCTGACGCTGAGCGAACCGGTCATGGCGACCGTTTGGTCCACCGGGACGTCCTCCAGGGCGGAGATGACCGCTGTGGCGACGGAAATTGAGGCGGAATCGCCCTCCACGCCGTCGTAGGTGCCAATGAACTGGATGTGCACGTCGTGGTTGCTGATGTCCTCACCAGTGTACTTCTTGATGATGGCGGAGACGTTGAGCACCGCTTCTTTGGCGATCTCTCCCAGTTTGCCCGTGGCGATGATGGTGCCGCCGTTCTTGGTGTGGGCCGGGGTCACCTCGGCCACGATAGGCAGGACGATCCCGGACAGCTCGGACATGGATGAGTCGGAGTTCATGGCGGCCAGGCCGTTCACGATTCCCACCGCGTCGCCTTCGGTGCCGAAGGTGCGATAGAGCTTGCGGGACTGGATGTACCGGTCCACGATCTGCTGCTCCAGGCTCTTGGCGATCTTCTTGGCGTCGGTCACGTGCTCCTGTGTCACCACGGCAGCGTTCCTCTCCCGGGCTATATCCCCGGAGACGCGGACCAGACCGCCTAGCTCACGCAGGCGAAGGGTCAGCTGGCCCTTGCGACCGGCGCGGCGCTGTGCCTCCTTGACGATCTCCCCGACGGCCTTGCGGTCGAACTGGGGGATCTTCTTGTCCTTGGCCACTTCCTGGGCCACGAAACGTATCAGCTTCTCACGGTTCTCGGCGGTGTCGTCCATGGTGGAGCGCATGAATACCTCGTAACCGTAACCACGGATACGGGAACGGAGCGCCGGGTGCATGCCCTGCATGGCGTCCAGGTTGCCTGCGCATACCAGGATGAAGTCGCATGGGACGGGCTCGGACTTGACCATGGCACCGGAGGAGCGCTCGCTCTGACCGGTGATGGAGAACTTACCCTCCTGCAATGCGGTCAGCAACGACTGTTGCG
>JACXTP010000124.1 GCA_016919625.1 Methanomassiliicoccaceae archaeon | reverse complement strand
GTCGAAGTCGAAGTGGTAAATGCCCCTCTCCTTCCACATCTGCTGCCATTTGCGTTCGCTGGTGACCGCCTCGTACTGCGACATAACGTGGCGAGGGATAGTTTGCGGTTAAAAAAAGGTTGCTGACGTTCGCTTCATCGGGTCGTTCATCATCTTGTATGGTTCTCGGTCAATGATAACCATTGGGCAACGGATATGAACTTACCATTCGCTTCGTAATTTGGTGAATATGCCCTTCTGCAACAAATGTGGGTCAAGCTTGGATGGCGTGGCACGGTTCTGCAATCGCTGCGGCGCCCAGGTCCAAAATCCTACGGTCCCTACATCTACTGCCACGACTCAACCGATAATGCCTCAAAGCGTAGGGGAGCGCGTCCTGGTCGCCATACCGCTATGGCAGCCAAGATCTTTAGGGAGGCGGGACAGCTTCGCCGCGGTCATCACAGAGAATCGCCTCATCATAGCACAGGTCACCAAGCAGGTCATAAACCAGGCTGTCACCGATGCGCGCCATCAGGCGAAGGCTCAAGGAAAGGGCTATTGGGGGCAGATCTCTGGACAGATGGCGGCCTGGTCCTCTGGTTACGCCGACAGGTACCGGTCCATGGATCCCGTGTCCATCCTCAGGGAGACACCTGGCAATTTTGAGATTAACAACAACGACCTCAACGAAGTGGTGGTGAGATACAACATGGGCGGGGAGGAGGACCCAAGCTATTATGATGTCACCTTTGGATCATCGATGGGCCGTCACCAATATCAGATGGAGGACCGGTCCCAATTCGTCGAGGCTCTTAGCCGGTCCTATCCATCTAAGTTCAAGGCCCCTTACGGACTGCCCAAAGGTGTCACTATTTCATTCTGAACTGCTTCGAGAAAGTCCTAATGGACCGCGCGGTAGAGATACGATTCAATAAAAGGTGATTGGACCAGAGGGTACGGTGTGGTACCGTTTCCCCTGGGAAATGATTTATGGTCTCACTTGGAGCCGCGGCGCTTCTTCTCCACCCTGACCTTCTTAGTCTCGGTGACGTCCTTCTCCAGTTTGTTCATGAGGTCGACGGTCGCCTTCATCAGGTTCCAGTCCACCGCGGTGGCGGTGTAGGTGGAATATTCGGTGTGCAGGCGGGCGTTCAACGAGTACTTGGCAGTGTTGCCCTCATTGTTGTACTTGTGAACGTGCATGGAGAACATGAGGGGGCGAGTGATCTTGGCCACCTTCTGCAGGCCGTTCTGGATCTCCCTCTCCATGACGTCGAGTGAGAGGCGGTCCTCCTCCTCCAGTCCGGAGATCTGCATATAGACCATGTCGCGGATGCGTACGGAGGCGATCATCTCCAGCACATCGTACTTGGTCACGACGCCTTTCAACTCGTCCTTTTCGACAACGGGTAAGGTGGAGATGTTCTTCTTGATCATCAGTTTTACCGCATTGCCCAAGGTGTCCCCAGGTCCGATCGTGACCGGTCCGTCGTGCATGAGCGATGCGACTGTTATCTCGATAGGGTTGTTCTCAGGAGCGTAAGCGCCTTTCTTGATGCTCTTCGTCCCTGAACCGCCCCAGGAATAATCGATGATGTCGCGTATGCCAATGATCCCAGTGAGCCTAAATTCCTTATCGACCACAGGGATCGTCCTGATATCAAGCTTGCTCATCAATTCCATGGCATCCTTGATGTTGGCCTTTTCCTGGACCGCTTTGATCTCGGTGGACATGATCTCCTGCACCATGATGTTGCGAATATCTTTGATGTTCAGGATCAGCTTGACAACATCCTTTCGGGAGATGATACCAATCAGCTGTGAGCCTTTGGTGATGGGCAGGTTGCGGTAGCTGGTGGAGATGAACGTCTCGGCCACCTCGGTGACGGGTGTCGACGCCTTAACTTTGGGGGGGATCTCCATGACATGTTTCGCCTTCTGTCCCATGACCACACTCCTCTTTCGGATCAGGGTGCTGAAGCTAACCACGCCCAGTAGCTTCTTGCCATCGACGACGGGGATCTCGTGCAGATTCTCCTTCTTCATCCGTCCGACCACATCGGAGAGGGCCATCTCCGAGTCGATGGTGGCGAATTTGGTGGTCATCAGGTCCTCGAGCTTGTTGGCATCTATCTCGGACCTCAGGATCTCCTTCCTCTTCAACGCCTCTATGTTATCTCCAACCATTCCAACACCTCATTGCACTTACTGGACTGTGATCTTGAAAGGGATTTTATATATCCACTTTACGAGTGGGTGATGCCCCGCCCCTACCTAAAGGTTTTCATGCGATGCCATCGAACGACTTTCCGTCGAGCAAGGCCTTCATCACGTCCACGACCTTCTCGAAGGGAATGCGGACCTGATGGCTGGAGTCGCGCTCACGTATAGTGACCGTGCCGTTCTCGAACACTTCATAATCCACAGTGAGGCAGAAGGGGGTGCCCACCTCATCCATGCGGGCGTACCTGCGTCCGATGGAGCCCGACTCGTCATAATAGGTGACGATACCGCTCTCCCTAAGTTTTCGGTCCAGGTCCATCGCCTTATTGTCTAGGTCGTCCCTGGCCATAAGAGGGAACACGCCGACCTTTATTGGAGCCGACTCATGGCTCAGGCCTAATCGGGTGTACTCGCCATCTGTGGAATAGGCGTGCTCCAGGCAGGTGTAGAGGATGCGATCTAGGCCGTGGGACGGCTCAATAACATGAGGGACGACCTTGATTCCGTTGACCTTCTCCTTTATCCTCACAACATCGAAGTACTTGTCCGTGAGCACGAAGCGCTCTCCGTCCACATCCACTTCCACCTTACCATCTTTAAGGCTGGAGACCTCCAATCCCTCCAGCGCTTTGCCGACCTTGGCGGACTTGGCCTTGAACTCGGGGCCGAGCAGACCGTATTTCGGTTTGAAGGCGTCCCGCTCCACCTCCTTCGGCTCGTCGAAGCGCTTGAAGGCCATCAGTTCCGCACCGGAATATTGGGTGTGGCGGGACAGGTCCCAGCAGCCGCGGTCGGCCACCCCGACGATCTCGGTCCATCCGAAGCTCAGAAGAGCCTCGGCGTCCCAGCAGTCCGCCGCATAGTGAGCCATCTCGGTCTTCAGATGCTGGCGGAACCTCATACGCGTCGGGTCCACTCCGGCCCGGCGCAGGAAACGCTGTGTGACCCAGAGGAAATAAGCGATGGTCTCGTGGGCGATGATGCCCTGTTCCACCGCCACCCCGAAGGTGGTCTCGATCTCCTTCTCGTCGCTGTTCGGGACCAGTTTGACCTTCTCATCCTTGACCGCCGCGAAGCGCTTCCAGCTCTTGTCGGCTGGGTCCACGAAAAGCTCAGCCTCCATCTGGTTGAACTCGCGGAGGCGGATGACCCCTTGGCGCGGTGAGATCTCGTTGCGGTAGGCTCTTCCGACTTGAATCACGCCGAACGGGAGCTGCTCCCGAGCATAGCGATAGAGATTGGGATAGTTGACGAAGATGCCCTGGGCGGTCTCAGGACGAAGATAGCCAATGCGGCCACTGCCTGGACCGATCTTTGTCTTGAACATAAGGTTGAACTCTTCGATGTCTGAGAGGTCCCCCTTGCACAAGGGGCACGTGATGTTCTCCGATTGTATCAAAGCCTGCAGTTCAGCCTTGGACAATGCGCCGGGGTTGGGGTGGAAATCCTGGGCCAGGTGGTCGGCGCGAAAGCCCTCGCCGCATAGTTTGCAGGTGACCATCAGGTCCTGGAAGTTCTCTGCGTGGCCAGAAGCCTTGAAAACCATCTCCGGACCGACGATGTCGGAGTCTATCTCGATGAATCCCTCCTCGAGGACATAGATCGACCGCCAGAGGTCGATGATGTTCTGCTTCATCGTCACCCCCAGCGGACCGTAATCGTAGAAGCCTGCCAGGCCCCCGTAGATCTCATAGCTGGGGTAAAGGAAACCTCTCCTCTTGCATAGGGACAGGACGTCCCCAGAGTTGAACTGGGCCATAAAGGATTACTCCTTCTCGGCGAGTATGGAGATGACGTCGTGGTCGTAAATCATAGCCTGCAGCGTGTCCTTGGTGTCGCGGACTGGCAGCTGGCCGAAATCATTCTTACGCATGATGCGAGCGGCCTCGGAGATGGAGGTCTTCTTGAACACCGTCACCGGGTCCCGGACCATGATGTCCTTGACCGGCATCCCTGGCAGCTCCACCTTGGAGAGTTCGTACCAAAGCTTCATGACATTCTTGAGCCCCTCGATGGAGACCTCATCCGCATCATCCTTGAGACCTAGGTCGGTCAAGGGCACATTGCCATCCACGTAGGATCTGTTGAAGATGTCTCGGTCTGAGATTATACCGACCAATCGACCGGCTTCGTCCAGAACCGGTAAGGCCGTGGACTTGCTCACCTTCAGGGTAACCGAGGCAACCGCCAACGTCGCCTCCTGATATATGGGGACGCAGGCGGAGCGGATGATCTTCTCGATGGGGCTATCGATGCCCCTCTTCTCGACAACGGCTAGAAGGTCGGTCGGGGTAACGATGCCTACCAGCTTCTGATTGTCGACCACCGGAAGATGGCGGACGCGAGTGTCCCTGAAGATTTGGGCCGCATGTTCGACAGAGTCCTTAGGCCCAATGGTCACAGGGTCCCGCTTCATGATCATGGCGGCCTGGTCCTCGTCCGGTTTGGCGAATATGTCCTGCCTCGTGATCAGCCCGGCCAAGGTGCCGTCGTTGCGTCGCACCACAGGTAAGCCCGTGAGGTTGTTCTTGACCATGGTCTTGAGCACATCGATGCGGCTTCCCGGAACTTGGACGACTATCGGGTTGGACGTCATCACATCTTCGATGGCGGTCAAGGCTCTCCCTCCATATCGGTCCGGATGACCATCACAGGACATTGAGCATAACGCACCACCTTCTCGGCCACGCTTCCCAGCAGTATCTTGGAGACACCGGTTCGCCCGAGCGTCCCCATAACGATGAGATCGAAGTTCTTCGAAGCCTCAGTGATCTTTCGGGCCGGAGCGCCCTCCTCGATCACCGGTATGACCTTGACACCTATCTTCTGCCCCTCTGCAACGATGTAGTCCACTGCCTCCTTTCCTTCCTTCTCCAATAAGGAATAGACGGAGACGATGGTCGAGTCCATTGGGAAGTTGATGAACGAGGTCTGGTCCACCACATACATGGCCGTTACCTCAGCATCCATGGACTTCGCCAAGGCCAGTCCTTTCGCTATCGCGGTCTTGGTATATTCGCTCCCATCGGTCGGGATCAGTATCTTTTTGAAGGAGTTCATCGCCATCCTCTCCAGGTGTTCTTTCCCACGCAGACCAGCCTGACATCGCGCTCGCCGGAACGGAGCACGAGGTCGGTGACCGGGTCCCCCTGCTTGGACCTGACCACCATGAAATCGCATGGTGACCCAGGCGTCATGCCTATATTATGCATCTCATTTAAAATTAACCTTCCTCCGCGGAATGCCATGTCCAGCACTGGTTCCATTCGATGCACGCCTTGGCTGCGGAGCACCCTTCCAGCGAACTCCATCTCCGTGATCATGTCGGGTAGGGCGGTCATGGCGTTATCTGTCCCCAAGGCCAGGTCAACGCCGCACCGCACCATTTTCGCCAAGGGTGGTACCTTTCCGAAGAACATGTTCGATCTGGGGCAGACCACTATGGGCACATTCGCTCCCTTGCATAGCTCCAGGTCTCCACTGGTCGCCTCCACCATGTGAACCAAAAAGGAGGGCTTTAGGTCAAGAATTAGATCGATGTCCTCCCGGACCCTCTCCGAGCAATGCAATGCGAACCTCTTCCCCCGGGAGCGTGTAAGTTCCGCCACAGCTCTTAGCTCCTCATAGGGCCAGTCCATCATCGAGGAAACGCCGATGCCGTCCGCCACCTGAAGGATGCCCTCTACCTCTTCCCGGTCGAAGACATGGGCTTTGGGTCGCCCCATGATGGACGGGGTGGCCCCGCCTCTCTTCACCCCTGCCAGGAGCTTTGCTCCCTCCAGACCACCCTCTCGAAAATCAATGAACCTCGAGATGCCGTTCTTGATCATCTTCCTTGATAAAAGATTGAAGGAACGCATGATCTCCTCAGGAGGCGCCTGGGACAGGTACCTATGCTTCAATCCATGAGGTGGCGCCACCACCTGCTCCAGGTCCAGTGACAGGTCAACAGGGACGCGGAAATCGGCGAGATGGGTATGCGCGTTGACGAAGGTGGGGAGGATGTACCCGGAAACAAGGGAATCGTCCCGAGAGCCTTCCCCCACCACCTTGACCATCCCATCCTCGAAGCCGATGTGGCCAGGACGGAAACCGGCCTCGGTGAGGATCGGCCCAGAGACATACTGCATCGCTACGGGATTGCCAGAGCCATTATTTCTAATTGCCTGGCTGGCCAAGCCCATGGCAGTCCTTCGGAATGGTTTTATTAGCCATGGCCGCCCCTAATCATTCGGAGGTCCGCATTGAACTCCGGAAGTACTCTCGACGATCTTAGGCCGCTCCGCCTCTTGGTAGCGGTGGACGGTTCGGCGGGGAGCCTTATGGCATTGAATCGGGCGGCCCAACTGTCGAAGGAGGTGCCGACCTCCGAGGTGGTGGTCATCTACGTGTTGGAACAAGGCTACTCTGGGACATTGACCATCGAAGAAGATCCAGATGTGGAACGAAGGGCGGGATCGATACTGGAGGCTGCCACCATCTTCATGAGAAACGAAGGGGTGGAAGTGACCGCAGCGATCTTGCGCGGACCGGCCCCTGCCAAGATACTCGAGTACGCCGATGGCTTTAGACCGAACATGATCCTGGTAGGGAGCAAGGGCATGGGGCATAATCGCTCTGACGCCGTGGGGAGCGTGGCGGACGCGGTAAGCAGACGGTCGAGATGGCCGGTCCTGGTCGTGCGGTCCTGAGCCATTAGCATGGAGGGGAGGATGATGGACAAGGTGAAGGGATTCGATATACCGGTCGACGATATGCGAAGAGCAGGCGAATTCTACAAGGATCTGTTCGGGTGGGAGGTGGAAGGCATCGCTGGAAGTGGCGGTGATTTCCATTCGGCGAGGACAGTGTCAGTGGATGAGCAAGGGGAACCTAGTGAACTAGGCGGTATCAATGGCGGCCTTTATATCAGAGGCACGAACGGCCTGACGTCGACGTTCCTCGAAATAAAGGTGGGCTCGATCGACGCAGTCCTGGAAAAGGTAACGCCTCTGGGGGGCTCGGTCGTCAGAGACAAGTCCGCCATACTCGATATCGCCTATTTTGCCGTGATCAAGGACAGCGAGGGAAATCATATCGGACTATGGGAGAGTAGGTGACCAGGGGGAATTTCAGGGCTTTCGGATCGACCTTGAAAAAACATTCCATCCGTTGCGATATCTAAAACATCGTAAGGATTTTATATGGTATCCTGATTCTTACCGCCCCAAGGTGTAAACCAATGGTCGTCAAGGTCAAGAAAGAGGACTGTGTTGGATGTGGAGCGTGCGAAGACGCCTGCCCGAGCGGCGCCATAAAGGTCGACGAGATCGCGGTCATCAGCGAGAAGGACTGCGTTGACTGCGGTGCATGTGTGGATGAGTGCCCGAACAAAGCCCTCGAGCTTTAAATCCATTTGAATGAAAGGAGCGGCTAGAAATAGCCGAAAAATCCCTTTTTTAATTTTACTTTCGAACTAAGGGTTCAAATCCTTTTGAACATCCCTCATCCACTGGGTCTCCCCCTCATATCTCAACAGGAGGAGATGGCACCCTACACAGCGGTGACCGTGTATATACGCCCCCTTTGTCGAACTATATGCCAAGAGATCACCTCTTAGTATGTTCTTTGGTACTTCGGTCCATTTGATCCAGAGCGAAGGACTCTGCAAGGAACCCTCCTCCATGGGCACTTTACATTCTGGACAGTCCATAGATTCCCCAAGGCATTGATATATTTTAGGAGGTAGATAATTTTATTCTAATCGGAGTTCGATCCATTGGAGAATTGAATTGGTCGATACCAAATCATTTTATTAACGAACATTCGGCCATATGAATTAAATATCATAGCCATTATCCAACAAATCACTTTGAAGAAGGTAGCCATTGGGGGCTCTTGAAGGTGGCCTGTTGATGAAGCATCGGTGTATAGTTGGAAGATGGTCTTACAAGCCAAGCCAAGGAACGTCTTCATTGACCCATAGCTTCGAATCGCCCTAAAGGGGGGAGCTGGAACGAACGATAACTGCGTTGCCACGGTCAAGATCGACCAAGACCTATGCAGTCGTTGCTTGGTCTGTTTCTCCCTATGTCCTTTCAATGCGATAGACCGCGAACCGGAGGATGGAAAGGTCAGGATCGACATCGAAAGATGCCAGGTCTGTGGGATATGTACCAGTGCCTGCCCGGTCTCGGCCATCGACATGACCTATTATGACTATGAAGGGCTTTTAGACCAGATCCGTTCCGCTCGCAAAGATAGGAAGACAGACACCCTGGTGATGATGTGCCGGGGCAACTCGCCAAGCAAAGGGGAGATCGAGCAGATCCTGATGGAACAAGATCGTAAATGCCATGATTTCGTAATCATGCGCGTCCCCTGCGCCGGACGCATTCCCACACCGTTCATATTCAACGCCCTCAAGTCAGGCTTCAGCAACATCGTCTCGATTCAGTGCCACGACGATTTCTGCCGTATGAAGGAAGGCACTAAGATCGAAGCCAGGAGGATGCTCCTCGGCAAGGCGGTGATCAAGCAGCTTGGCTACCCAGATGACACCCTTAAGGTGGTCAAGTATTCCCGCAAGGCGATATGGGACAGCAAGGAGTGCGTCGGATGTGGCAAGTGTGTCTTCATATGCCCCTACGATGCCATAAGGTCCGAGCCTTTCTCCTCACCGACGATCATCACCGAGAAGTGCATGGGCTGCGGGGCTTGCCAGACGGTATGCCCGCACAATGCTATTCATGTCAATGGCTATCGGTTCGAGGACATCCTCGCGACCTGCGCCGCAGCTGCGACGAGCATGAAAGCAAGAAGTTGCAAGTCGTCTATTTTGGTGTTCAGCTGCCAGTGGTCCGAGTACTCAGCTTTGGACGACCCACAAAAGATGCTAAAGGGCAAAAACGCCCTAATGCTGGAGGTGCCATGCTTCAAAGGGATGGACCCATTGCACGTTGTTAACGCCTTCCATCAAGGTTTCGACGGTGTGATGGCCGTCGTGTGTTCCGCCAAGGATTGCAAGCTCCAAAACGGACGTGACGCGGCGGAGCGCCAGTTGGAGGTCCTCCTGGGATATCTGAAAGGACAAGGACTCTCGGACCGTTTCGAGATACATGAGCTATCGCCCAGATGTGAGGGTGAGTTCGCCCGCAAGTTCGAAACATTCCACGAGAGGATATCCCTCCTCCCACCTTGCCCTTTGGCCGAAACCAAGGGGGTCGAGAAATGACCTACAAGATATTGGCCAAGAGGAATCTGGCCCACAAGATGACCATGTTCGAGGTGGATGCTCCGGAAATAGCGGCCAAGGCCAAGCCTGGCCAATTCCTGATCGTCATCGCCAGGACCGGCAGCGAGAGGATACCTTTGACAATATGCGACTTCGATGCGCAGAAGGGCACAGTGACCTTCGCGTTCCATGAGGTCGGCAAATCCACGAAGGAGCTGGCCACTTTCGCGGAGGGGGATGTCCTCCTCAATGTGACCGGACCTCTGGGCAACCCATCCGAGATCGGCTGTTTCGGCCGAGTGCTGTGCGTAGGAGGGGGCATCATGGTGGCCCCATTGCTCCTCCAGGTAAAAGCAATGAAGGCAGCTGGCAACGAGGTCACGACAGTGCTCGGTTGTCGGAGCGGCGAGTTCCTGTTCATGAAGAAGGAGGCAATGGCCCTCAGCGATGAGGTGTTGGTGGCCTCGGACGATGGCACGGCAGGCGAGACGGGGATGGACTTCCTGAGGGACCTACTGGCATGTAAAATGTTCGACCGTTGCGTGGTCATGGGGCCAGTGCTTATGATGAGGTCCGTCTGTGAAATAACGAGGCCATTCAACATTCCGACGGTGGTCACCCTGACCCCAATAATGATCGATGGCATGGGCATGTGCGGCGTATGTCGGGTCACAGTGAACGGAAAGATGCTCTTCGGTTGCGTCGACGGTCCAGAGTTCGACGGGCACCAGACCAACTTCGACGAGCTCGTGAAGCGTCAGCGCACCATGCTCCCCGAGGAAAGGCTGAGCTCCATAATGTGGGAGTCGGGCGGGGGGTGCAAGTGTGAAAGGAAATGATCCTGTGCCTTCCGAGGATGAGGCATGTTCCGAAAAGCATGCATCAGTGGAGATGCCGAAGCGCAGACCCGAGGAGCGCGTCAAAAACTTCGACGAAGTGGCCCTTGGCTACACTGAGGAGATGGCCGTGGAGGAGGCCCGCCGCTGCCTACAGTGCAAGAACCCGCAGTGCCGCAAAGGGTGCCCGGTGGAGGTGCCCATCCCCCAATTCATCGATTGCATCGTCAAAGGGAATTATGCTGAAGGTATCGCCACGATAAAATCAAAGAACGCCTTGCCCGCCGTCTGCGGTCGCGTCTGCCCTCAAGAGGAACAGTGCCAAAAGATGTGCATCAAGGGCAAGAAGGGCGACCCCATAAGCATTGGTCGGTTGGAACGTTACCTGGCCGACTGGGAGGGTCGTAACGGGGGTCAGGTTCCAGAGAGGGTGCCATCCACCGGCAAGAAGGTGGCGGTCATAGGGGCAGGCCCCGGCGGTCTGACCGCGGCAGCGGACCTGGTGAAGATGGGTCACGATGTGACCCTTTTCGAGGCGTTGCATGTGGCCGGAGGAGTGCTGAGCTACGGCATCCCGGAGTTCCGTCTGCCCAAGGACATCGTGAAGAGGGAGGTCGAGTACGTCCAAAGCCTAGGCGTTGACCTTCGGTTGGGCAATCTCATCGGAAGGATACACAACATCCCTGAGCTTTTCGCCATGGGATACGATGCCATGTTCATCTGCAGTGGGGCTGGGTTGCCTCAATGGACCGGTTGCCCTGGGGAGAACCTGGGCGGCATATACTCGGCCAATGAGTTCTTGATCCGGGTCAATCTCATGAAGGCGTATTCCTTCCCGACGGAGGACACCCCGATCCGCATCGGCAAGCACGTCGTCGTGATCGGAGGGGGGAACGTGGCCATCGACTGTGCGCGCATCTCAATGAGGTTGGGAGCTACGGTCTGTCTCAATTACAGGCGTTCGAGGAACGAACTGCCAGCGAGGAGGGAGGAGATAGAGAACGCTGAGGAGGAAGGGCTGATGTGCAAGTTCCTCAGCGCCCCGGTCGAGTTCTACGGCGATGAGCGAGGTTGGGTCCGATCGATGCGCTGCACCTGTATGGAGCTTACCGAGCCTGACGAGAGCGGGAGGCAGAGCGTCCAACCCATAGCATGTTCTGACTTCGAGATACCGGCGGATACGGTGATCATCGCCATCGGGCAAACTCCCAATCCTATCATTCAGCGCACCACGGAAGGCCTCAGGACGAACCCTCGTAACGGGACGATCGTCGTCGACGCGGACGGGAGGACCAACCTGGAGGGCGTTTACGCCGGCGGTGATGTGTCCACTGGTGCGGCCACGGTCATCAGTGCCATGGGGGCAGGCAAACGAGCGGCCAGATCGATCCATGAGTATCTCATGAACGGGACGGCAAGGGGGGATGGCTCATTCACGGGAAAATGAAGGTCGCGTTCTATTGGGGGGCGAGCTGCGGGGGCTGCGAGATCGCGGTCCTGGACATGAACGAGCGCATCCTCGAGCTCTTGAAGCATGTTGAGATCGTCTTCTGGCCAGTTGCCATGGATGTCAAGTACGACGATGTGGAGGCCATGCCCGATAGGCACATCGACATTACCTTCTTCAACGGTTCCATCCGGAACAGCGAGCAGGAGCACATGGCTAAGCTCCTTCGCGCCAAGTCCAAGACGTTGGTGGCCTTCGGGTCCTGCGCCCATGAGGGCTGTGTACCAGGCTTGGCCAACCTTAGCGATGCCAAGGGCATCCTGGAACTTATTTACCATGGCGATGGCGACAGTTCTGAAAGATCAAGGGCGCTCCCAACCCCGAGCACAAAGGTGAGGGAGGGAACGCTTAATATCCCGGTCTTCCACGACACCGTGAGGACGCTAGGCCAGACCGTAGATGTCGATTACTACTTGCCTGGTTGTCCGCCACCCGTCGTTCTGATCAACAACGCATTGGATGCGATATTGAAGGGCGAGCTTCCGAAAAAAGGGTCGGTACTGGCACCGCTGCGGGCGGTATGTGACCAATGTCCCCGAAAGAGGGAGAACAAGAAGATCTCCAGCATCCACCGAGTGCATGAGATCGCCCCGGAGCCAGAACGCTGTCTGATGGAGCAGGGGATCATTTGCATGGGGATGGCCACCCGAAGTGGTTGCGGCGCCCAATGTCTCAAGGTGGACATGCCTTGCACCGGATGCGGGGGAGCGACGCCGAACCAGTCCGATCTAGGCGCTGGCATGATCTCCGCCTTGGCCTCCATATTGAACCTTGAAGGGGATTCCAGCACCTATACTGAAGAGGAGATGATCAAGCTCATCTCCGATATCAAGGACCCAGTGGGGATTTTCTACATGTACAGTCTGCCCTCGTCCATCCTAGAGAGGAAGGTGATGAAGCAATGAAGGAGAT
>JACXTP010000123.1 GCA_016919625.1 Methanomassiliicoccaceae archaeon | reverse complement strand
TCGATGGAATGGCACTTTGGAAGAGGTGCTGGCCACGCCCTCCGGTCTGGTCTGGATCATAATGGGTCGGTCTTTGTGGAACGCCCTGATAGGCATTTTGAACGGGGTGCTCATACTCGTGATAGCAGTGGTATTCTTCGAGGTCGATCTGGAACTGGCCTATCCAATATTGTTCTTCTTCGCCTTCTTCATGACCTTGCTCTCACTGTCGGCCTTGGGCATGTTGTTCAGCTCAGCCTTCGTGCTCACACGCCAGGCAGGCGTGCTCACCAATGGCCTGGAGTATCCGATCTACATAGGCACAGGATGCATGTTCCCCATCGCCCTGCTGCCCTTCTGGACCAATCCACTCTCCCTTTCCCTAGGTCCGACCTGGGGCATTGATGCAATAAGGTATGGAGCGCTAGAGGGCTATGAGGGCTTCGGCATCGGTTATTGGGGTGACATCGGGATAATGTTCATGATATCCATAGCCTACCTGGCAGCGGCCTTCTATCTTTTCGGAGTGGTGGAAAGAAGGGCCAGGGAGGACGCGAATTTCGCGAGGCACTGACATGTTCGCTTACATAATGCAAGGCACCAGGGTCTTTGTGAGCAGCGCAGTCCTGGCGAAGCGGGCCTTGTTCTCCTGGCTCAACCCAGCGCTGTGGGCCATGCAGCTGTTCTTCATGTCGCTCTTCCAGATGGCCTTCTTCGTCTACATCGTCAAGTTCGCTGGAGGGGAGGAGATCGGGATCGCCTTCGTGGCGGTCGGTAACGCCATCGCCTCCGTGGCCTATGTGGCGATATTCTCTGTCTGCAACATCACTGGGGAAGAGAAACAAGGAGGGACGCTGACCCCGTTATTGGTCACCCCCGCCAATCGTATGGCCATGTTCGTTGGCAGGGCGATGTTCCAAGTATTGAACGGGATCGCCACGGTCTTCATCGCTCTTTTCTATGCCTGGGCTGTTTTCGGCGTCGATTTCAGCATGACCAACTGGCCAGCCCTGATAATGGTGGTGGTCCTCACCTCGTTGACGACCGTGGGTTTCGGCCTGATGCTCAGCTCTTTCGGGCTCTACCTCAGGACCTCCATGGTCATAGCCAACATATTCCTGTTCATCGGGTTGCTGTTCAGCGGCGTCAATTTTCCGGTGACATACCTGCCAGATTACCTGCAGCCATTGGCCTACATCTTCCCATTGACCTATGGCACGGAAGCGGCAAGGGAGGCAGTATCGGGAACGAGCCTGTTGGGCATGGCGGACCTCCTCATCGCCCAGATGATCGTTGGCACCATCGCTCTGCTCATCGGCTATCTGATCTTCAAGCTCTTCGAAGACCTGTCCCGCCGCCTCGGAACCATGGACAAGTTCTGATTCTTGTCATAAGGAAGATTATGGGACCTCACTTTAATCCGAAATTGTTCCTGAACAGGTTGAGGCTGTAGTTCAAGGCCTCGATCGCCTTATCCTTGCCCTCCCAGCCTAATACCTCGGTCATCTTCCCCTCCTCCAATCTCTTATAGGTGCGGAAGAACTCCGCTATCTCGTCCAGGTAGTGCTGGGGGACATCATCCAAGGAGTCGATCTCCTTGTTTCGCGGGTCTCCTATGGCGACGCAAAGGAGTTTGTCATCCACACCTTTCTCGTCCCTCATGCGCAGGACCCCGATAGGCTTGGCCTCCACGACACAACCGGGGAAGGTAGGCTCGCTGAGCATGACCATGGCGTCCACCGGGTCGCCGTCGTCATAATAGGTACGTGGCACCAGTCCATAGGCCACCGGGAAAACGACGCTGGAATGCAATACCCGGTCCAGATAGATGAAGTCGAACTCCTTGGAGACCTCGTACTTGTTCTTGCTGTCCTTTGGCGTCTCGACGATGACGTTGATGATCTCCGGTGGATTTCGGCCAGAGGGTACCTTCTTCCATAATGACATTCAGATCAACCCTGATGCCTGTCATTTCCCTTCCATACTTATCTCTTTTGTCATAACCGACCTATCGAGAATCTGGTAAGAATTATAGATTCCAATAATAATCAGGTCCTTGTGGTTCACAGAGCCATCAACTAAATGCATAATAATGAAAAGATGATACGGGTAAAGAACTGCCATGGCGATCAGTGAAGCCGACATCGGGATCATCATCTTGGACCTCGCGGTCATCTTCACGTTGGCTAAGGTTGCCGGTCTTCTCTGTGAATGGGCGACCACCGCGATGAAGAACAAGATAGTGATACCGGGGGTCATCGGCGAGATCCTGGTCGGTGTTATACTGGGGAACACCCTGCTCTATGGTGCTTTGAACCTCGATGCCGAGGAGACCGCCCAGTTCTTCGAGGTCTTCGCCCAGCTAGGAGTGATATTCCTGCTCTTCGCCGTTGGACTGGAGACGCCATACAGCGAGCTCAGCAAGGTGGGCAAGAAGGCCTTCCTGGTGGCGTTGCTCGGGGTCGTCATCCCCTTCTTAGGGGGTTACCTGCTCTTCATCGGCCTGAACTATAATAGCAGCGAGGCCCTTTTTGTGGGGGCGGCGATGGTGGCCACCTCGGTGGGTATCACTGCCAGGGTGATCAAGGACCTCCACCTTATGAACTCCGTGGAGGCGCGGATCATAATCGGGGCGGCGGTGATCGACGACGTCATGGGACTGATAGTCCTCTCAATAGTCATCGCGCTTTCTGATGGTGATTCCGTCAACTATGTTGACACCGCGTTCACAATAATGATCGCCATCATGTTCGTGGTGGCGATGCTGTTACTTGGTAGTTATATAAACAGGACCAGGAAGAACGGGAAAACCTTCCCAGTCATCGGAACGGTCAACAACAGATTTAACCAAAGAAGACGAAGGAAGCCTGTGGACGGTGAAGGGACCGTTTGCCGCCCGAACTCACCGGAGGAGCGAGCGAGATCCCATACCGGCCTTTACTTGGCCATAATATTATGCCTTTTCCTGTCAGCGATCTCCACATTCCTAGGATTGGCAGCCATTGTAGGTGCTTTCCTTGCGGGCATGCTCTTTGCCGAGTTCCAGGACCGCTGGCTCTGCAAAGAGAAGATAGAGTCCATCAATGAGTTCATAGTGCCCTTCTTCTTCGTGTTCGTGGGGATGCAGGTAGACATCGGTTCATTCAGCGCGGTGATCGGCATCGCCTTGGTCCTGACCATAATAGCGGTCGCCACCAAGTTCGTTGGTTGCGGCGTCGGGGCTTTAAGTCTGGGCAGAACCTCAGCGGCAATAGTCGGCTCTGGAATGTTCCCCCGAGGGGAGGTGGCGATGATCGTGGCCACCATCGGTCTTGCGGCAGGCATCGTGGAGGACTCCGTCTTCGGTATGGTGGTGTTCATGGCGATTGCCACTACATTGATCGCCCCGCCGTTGCTGACCTATTTCTTCAATAAAAAATATGGAAAGATAGGTGTAAACAATCTCAAAAATAGTGAGGAATGACCGAAAGATGTTTTAGGTCGGCCATAGCCAGTTACAGGCTATGACAATGGCACTGACCCCAACCGCCAAACCGACGATGTAGTAGGGATGGATCTTGATGGACTTCTCGTCCTCGCTGTCGAAGTAGCGTATGAGACCGGCAGAAGATTGGAAACCGCTCTTGTCCTTGTCCTTTGCCATTGTAATCGATTCTGCTTACTGGAAAATCAGTATATAATCTTTCGTCCGGCTGAATCCGATCGAGGCCGGTCGGGCATGGCTCGCACAATGCTTATATTCAGCCGGGCATTCGGTCCGCTTGATAGCCATGCAATGGGCAGACGTGATCGCCAGGGACCTCCTGAAGCGGGGAAGCAAGCACCTCATCAACACGGGCATCAGTCCCTCCGGTTTCATACATGTCGGTTCCTTGAGGGAGGCGATCACCGCCAACGCGGTCTACAAGGCAGCGGCCGACCTGGGCGCCGACGTCCGACTGATCTACTTGGTGGACGATTACGACCCTCTGCGCAAGCGCTACCCCTTCCTACCCGAGTCATACGAAAAGGAGATCGGCAAGCCTCTTTGCCAGATACCCTGTCCAGGGGAGGGATGTCACGAATCCTATGGGCATCACTTCATACACCCCTTCCTCGACGCCATCGCGGAGATGGGCATCCGGCCCGACGTCTACTACACCCACGAGCTTTATGAGCAAGGTAGGTTCGCTGAGCTCACGGACCTGGTGATCAGGGAGAAGGAGAAGGTGGCGCAGATACTAAACGAGGTCACTGGCAGGGCCGTGCCCGAAGGCTACTATCCGGTCAGCCCTCAATGCGCCAGTTGCCGCCGTTTCACCGATAAGGTAACTGGCTATGAATACCCCTTTGTTTACTACCAGTGCGGATGCGGCCAGGAGGGCAAGGCGGACATACGCATCGGGGAGGCCAAGCTGCCCTGGCGCATCGAGTGGGCCGCCAAGTGGAAGATCATGGGGGTGACGTGCGAACCGTTCGGCAAGGACCACGCCGCTGCCGGAGGTTCCTATGAGACCGGGGAGCGTTTCGCCCGGGACCTTTTCGGCATAGAGCCTCCTTTCCCAGTACCTTACGAGTTCATCCAGTTCAAAGGCAGAGGTCAGATGCATAAGTCAACTGGAGTGGTGGTGACAGGGACGGACGCCCTGCAGATCACCCCCGCCCCCGTGCTGAACTTCAGCGTGCTTCGTTACAACCCGGAGAGGCACATCGATTACGACCCCGGACTCGGCATACTGGACACCGTGGACGAATATGACCGGGTGGAAGCTCTTTACTTTACTGGAGGAGCGGAGGACAAGGACAAGGACCTGCTCCGCGCCTATGAGATCGCCCAGGCCAAGTGCGTTAGGGACAAACTGCCTTTGCATGTGCCGTACAGACATTTGGTCTCCCTGGTGCAGATCACGGAGGACTTCGATGGCGTCATGGAGATCCTGATGAGGACCGAGGGAATCGTGGAGATACCCCCCGCAGACCGTGAGGTCCTATTGCAAAGGATCAATTGCGTAAAGCATTGGTTGCTGAACTTCGCCCCGGAGGAGGTCAAATTCTCCCTGGCCAAGCAGTTGCCACCGGTGAAGCTCACCGCACAGGAGGTAGGTTTCCTGAGCGCGTTGTCGGAAAGGTTGACAACGACCGAATGGCTTGGCGACAACATCCACAACTCCGTCTACGATTGCGCCAAGGGCTCCGGCATCCCCGCCAAGTCTGGTTTCCAGGTCTTGTACCAGATATTCATTGACAAGAAGCAGGGCCCTCGCCTTGGCTATTTCCTCTCCACCTTGGACAAGGGGTTCGTGCTGCACCGTATCGCCGAGGCGGTCCGTTCCGACTTCTGAACCATCAGCCTCTTTTCGGCCTCATGGTGAACAACAATGCGGATATGGCCAACCAGATAAGGACGATCACGAAAAGCCAGATGCCATTGCCAGGGTAATAGTGGTTCACGAGCAGCACCAACCCGATCAAGACAAACAGGCTCCCCCAGAACATGAGGAACGAGCCGCTAGCATATTTGAACCGATCAGCTGTGGCCGAATGGTCAGACCGCCCCATCAGCATAACGTATGCGCCCACGCCCACCATCAGGACGGGCAAAAATAGGAACCAATCGTCCTCGAACCAACTGACCATGGTGGCCACGGCTACCGTCAAAAGAACCACGGCGGCCGAGACGCCGGCCAGACCGACCCTCCCCGTTCCGTTCTGCATTTGATATCGCATATCGATTGGAGGCTGGGATTTTAAAACTAACCCTCAGCGATGGGTAACTCCCATGTTGGTCAGCTTCTCCGGAAGGTACTTATCCGTGACATAGTCCAAGCCGTACTTGGCCAGGGCCTGCTGCTCAGCCTTCTTGTTGAGTTGCAGCATGGTCTCGATCTCCCCGCGCCAGAAATCGTCGTTGAAGCGGGGGTCCTTGAGCTCGGCGTTCAGCGCCCTTACGTCCATGTCGGTCAGCTTGTCCGTGGGAAGGTTGTAGTTCGTTATGTCCGAGGCAGTTATGCCCACATACTCCGCGGTCGGCGTGGCCAGATACTCTGATATATGCGCGGTCTTGATGGCGCCATAGGCCACGGAGGCGAAGATGCGGAAGGACCAAGGATCGCCGTCGGTGAATACTACTACGGGCAGCTTCAGCTCTTCGTTGACGCGCTTGATGAATCTCCTAGTACTGCGGGCGGGCTGTCCCTTGAGGTGCACCAGCACGGCACCGAAATCCTCATCGAACCCGTTCTCCACCAAACGGTCGAACATACCACCGGTCTCCACGGCGATCAGGAACTGGGCATCCGTGCTCACCAGGTCGAGCTTGTCCTTCTCAACATTGTATGGTATACCATAGCCGGAGTCGCCGACGTCGTCCCTGCAGTTTATGGTCTTCTTCTTACCCTTGCGGTCCGTCTCCACGATGGTGATGTCGCCCATTACCCTGGCGCCATCCTCCTCGGGGCGCAGCTTGAAGTCCTCCCTCATGCAGCCAGTGACGATCTCCAGGTCCTCGGCCAGGAAGTTGCTCTCGTCCTGCGAGGAGAATTTCGCTGCGTCCCACCCTTCCGATATGTAGTACATCTCCCTGAGGGTGGATGACTTCTTCTGCTCGATCATGTCCTCGATGAGCTCCAGCACATACATGGTGCGCAACAACATCATGGCCCCGTTGGTCTTCTTGGCGGTCCTGGCTCCGGTGGCCTTGCCGTACTTCCAAACCCCATGCTTGGGGTCGAAGCGGATATTGCTCTTGGTGCGCAGCGGAAGCACCATCTTCGGGATCTTGCCCGAATCGATCTGGTCATAGATGGACCCGGCGATGTTGTGCAGCTCCTTTACCGCCTTCCTTTGACCGATCTCCTGTTCAGTCATCGCTCAGCGCCTCCTTCTGTTCATCATAATCAACCTCGTCCTCGTCATCCTCGACCGGTTCCGCCGAGGCAGACTCGGATATCTGCAAGGCTTTGACGTCCCAATCGCCAGGCAACGGATCGGCCCCGATGACCAGCGATGGGTCGATGCCGCTGACATAAACCTCGTTCTCGTCATAGGCATCTTGGTCCAGTCCCTTGAGCTGGAACTGTATCTCCACCTTCTGAGTGGTAGGGATGGACCGCAGCTCCCAGGTGACCTTGCCATCGTCCTTGACCTGGGCGGGGAACATCTGCAGCCCAGTGTAGTCGAGCTTTTCCTGGGGCAGGACCATATGAAGGTTCATCTTCTGCCCCTTGGGCGTGTAATTATAGATGGTGACCCGGACCTTGTGGGCCTTCTTCTCGTAGGCCACGGAATCATCGATCCAGACCACGTTCATGATCTTCGTTATGGTGCCAGAGAGGGAGGGCACCGGTTTCCCAACGATCTTGGCGCTCTTCTCCGCGATCAATGGCAGTATGACCTGGACTATGTCGAACTTGGCCTTGGTCTTGACCTTGGTATCCTTCTTGTTGAGATGGGTCTTGAGACTGCGACCACAGATCTTGAGGGCCAATTCGATCTCCGCCTGGATCTCCGGGATGTTGGCGATTGCCTCCTTGGCCTCAGAGGTGAACGGGACCTTGGTGGAAGCGACATGCACCATGATGATGGCAGGTCCATATGGGATGCCTTCCCCGCCCCTCTGTTCCAGGCCGTAACGGCGCCAATCGGTGCGCTCGATGGACTTGGTGATCGCACAAGCCCCTTGCTGGTAGAGCAATGGCACGCGGTTCGCGAAACGCAATATCTGCACTGGTTGTTCCTTGGGCAGATCGCCTCCATATACGATGCCCACCTCCACCAGGAAGGGGTTGCCTGCGTAGACACGCGCCTCGCGGGTGACAGGGTGGGCGTAGAACTCCGGTCGTATCTCGGTCAGGACGTTCTTCAGCCCCTTGCGTATCAGGTTTCCGCCGATGGGCGACAAGCAGTCTGTCTGGGGGGCCATTATCTTCACGGAGCTAAGCGCCTCGATCAGCCGCTTGTAATCCTCCAGCCGGAGGCCTCCCGGGTTGTCCTTCTTGTCCAACAGGCGCAGGTTGGTCCTTTCCGGGTCCAGACCGGCCTTCTCACAGATCTCCTTGGCCAACCGGTCGCTTATACGGCTGAAGTCGGTCTGGAGGAACTTGGACAAGCTCTTGGACTTGGTCTCGTTGGCCATGTTCATCAAGGTGCCCAGCTCAAGACCCTCCGGGTGGGGCTTGATCTCCTTGGTCGGTGGCGGGAGGTCATCGGATGCCCTCTCGAAGGTGATGCTCCGCCCCTCTGGATCGACGAAGGTGAACTTGGCATGGGGGTTGACGATTGCGGTCTGTTTGAGGTACTCCATCACCGACTGCTTGCCGGACAGGTACCTTCCGTTCATGAAGAACTCCACCCGCACCCCATGATCTTTTCCGTCCCAGATCTTAGGTTCCTCGCGAAGCACCTCTGGGAGGTTTTTCTTGGTGTTGATGATGAGGTCCAGCTCCCAGGCGGTCTCCTCGTGGGCGGTCTTGGAGCGGACCGTGGTCGCCCGACCGGTGGTGATCTGGCCGAACATCACCGTGGCGGAGATGCCTATGCCTTGCTGCCCCCGAGATTGTCGCACCGCGTGGAACCTTGAGCCGTAGAGTAGGCGACCGAAGACGTTCGGTATCATCCTCTTGACGATGCCTGGGCCGTTGTCCTCCACAGTCACCTTGTACTCGTCCTTCTCCACTCTCTCGATGCGGACCTGGATCTCTGGAAGGATGGAAGCCTCTTCGCAGGCGTCCAGGGAGTTGTCCACTGCCTCCTTGACGCCCATGATCAACGCTTTCACCTGAGAATCGAAACCTAGGATCTGCCGGTTCCTCTCGAAGAACTCCGAGACGGAAATCTCCTTCTGCTTCTTGGCCAGCTCTTCAGCGATAGAACTCATGGTATCGACCTGGGCTACACTGGATAATTAACGAATGCATCCCTGGGGCTTAGTATCCCCAGGGACGTAAATAAAAGTTGTTGGGCTCAGTCCTGCTTAGGCGGGCCGACGAGCTCAGTGCCGCAGTTCCAGCATTTCTTGTCCGTGTCGAAGATGACAGCATTGCACTTGGGGCACTTTCTCTCCTCGGCCGTGGCGTTCTTCTGAGCATCGTCGAAGCGTTCCCCGCATTGAGGGCATTTCTCGGCATCGACCGGGACGTCCGATCCGCACTCCGAGCAGACCAATTTCTCGGTGGCGACCGCCTTGGCCGCCTCGCGCTTCTTCATTTCGCCCTCCATCTTCTTTCGGCTACGGTCCATCCAGAAGACCAAGAGCAACAGCATGTAGAACAGCAGGCCGATGTTGAAGAAGGCGATCATCAAACCGGCTTGCAGCCAGTAGGTCAAGATGGACATGTTGTCTGCGTTGACCGGTCCATACCCTCCATTGGTTATCTCCCAAGTTCCCCCGGCCCCTGTCGTGTCGAGCAAGAATTCGAAGCCATATAGGCCTGATTCGTTCAATTGGATCGTTCTGGAATATACCGCTCCATTGGAAGCGTTATGAGAGAACTCCATGCTAGTATTGGTTATCGCAGATTGCCCTGTTTGCCAATCATTGGTCAGATAAAGATGAACCTCGGCATCAGTGGCTCCTGAGGTCAGAGTGACATTGAACGTGTAGAACGTCCCCGGGAGACCCACCGCGGGGTCGACGGTCCCGTCGACCATCGCACCGTTGGGGGATTCCACGGTGTCGCCATCGAAGTTGACGGTCTGGTTGTACATCATGGTCGTCCAGGTAAGGCCTAGGATCACAAGCATGACCGTCCCGAATACGGCCAACCATTTCTTGCTCTTGAACCCGAAGATGGTCGGGACACCATAAAGGACCAAGGCTATGGCGAGGAAGCTGAAGCATACCCACCATGCGAAGACCATCAGTAGGACCGATATCAAGGCCGCCAGCCCTAAACCCAATGGGGTGGCGTACTTGCTCTTTCTTATGCCAGATAACATGGACCCGGAACCGTCCTCGGGCGACATCGGCAGGGCATGGTGATGCAATCCTTAAATCTATTGCAGTTGCCCCACTGCATCAGACGCCATCCAGTTACACCCCTAACCATAAAGGTGGCATCGCAAAGAATAGATGCCTGACGCTCCCA
Source organism: Methanomassiliicoccaceae archaeon (assembly GCA_016919625.1). GTDB lineage: Archaea > Thermoplasmatota > Thermoplasmata > Methanomassiliicoccales > UBA472 > JACXTP01. Next base: position 6,327 of record JACXTP010000123.1, on the reverse strand, counting down.
TTGGTAATTCAATGTTCGAGGGACATGGACTTGCCGTCATCGCCTTGGGGGGGAATGCCATACTCCGTCCCGGAGAGGAGGCCACCTTTTCCGTCCAAATGCGTCACCTCCATGCGACGATGCGTCGTGTGGTGAGCGTCATCGAACGTTTCAATGGCATGGTCATCACACATGGCAACGGTCCCCAGGTTGGGGACATCCTTTTACAGAACGAGATGGCCCGTGTCAAGGTCCCGCCCATGCCGTTGGACGTCTGCGTGGCGCAATCGCAAGGTCAGATCGGTTATATGGTCCAATTGGCCTTGATGAACGAATTGCGGAGGGCAGGGATCGAAACTGACGTCATCTGCGCCCTGACCGCCGTAACCATCGACCCCGGACATAACAACGAACGAGCCATCAAACCCATCGGACCATATTATTCGGAACAGGAGGCGGTCGAGATTAAGGCGCAGAGGGGTTGGGAGATGGTCGAGGACGCAGCACGAGGGGGCTATCGCCGGGTCGTCCCATCCCCGCCCCCCTTGGAGGTCCTGGGCATTAAACCGCTGGGCGAGTTGGTAAAATTGCAGGGGAGACGGACCATCCTCATAGCTGGTGGAGGGGGCGGTGTGCCGCTCCACCGTCAAGGGGACGTATATTCAGGGATTGAGGCGGTCATCGACAAGGACCTGACCTCCGCGCTCATCGCTAGGGACCTGAGCGCCGATATGCTAATAATGCTGACCGATATTGAGGCAGTCTACAAAGGGTTCCGGACCCGGTCCCCCCTCGCCATAACCAACGCCACCCCCACCGAGATGATGGCGCTGATGGTCGAGGGTCACTTTCCCGCAGGGACCATGGGCCCCAAGGTGAGGGCTGCCTGTGGGTTCGCCGAGGAAGGTGGCACGGCGTTGATAACCGACGCTGACCACCTGCCATCGGCCCTTGAGGGTCTCTCCGGAACGACCATAGTCAAAGAGCGGTAAAAATGGGCTCCCCCATAGAAGAACAGATCAAAGAGGTCCAGGCGGAGATCGACAAGACCCAGGTCAACAAGCATACCGAGTATCACGTCGGTAAGCTGAAGGCCAAGATAGCCCGCCTCAAGATTGAACAGGAGAAGCGCCGCTCCGCCTCCGGGGGCGGGGGGCGGGTCTATGGAGTAAAGAAGTCAGGGAATGCCACCGTAGCCTTGGTGGGCTTCCCCAGCGTGGGCAAGTCCACGCTCCTGAACAAGCTCACAGATGCCGATAGTGAGGTGGGCGCGTATGACTTCACCACGCTGGACGTCGTTCCAGGCATTATGGACTACAAAGGCGCTAAGATCCAGATACTGGATCTGCCCGGTCTGATCCGAGATGCGGCCAAGGGCAAGGGTCGGGGGAGAGAGGTGCTTTCAGTGGTACGGGCCGCCGACCTCATCCTTTTCATAATGGACCCCTATGATACGAACCTGCACGTCCTCATCAACGAGCTGGAGGGCACCGGGATGCGACTGAACGCAAGACCTCCGGACGTGGTCATCACCAGGCGCGAGCAGGGGGGCATCGAGATCAAGACCACAGTCCCCCTCACCAAGATGGACGAGGAACTTGCCAAGGAGGTGGTGGCGGAGTATGGCTACATCAGCGCCGACGTGGTCATCCGCGAGGACGTGACGGTGGACCAGCTCATCGATGCGCTTACCGGGAACCGGATTTATAGCAAGGCCATCCTGACCATCAACAAGATGGATACCGCCGACAAGGAGCACCTGAAGCATCTGAAGAAGGAGCTGCGTCAGTGGCACCCCATATTCATCTCTGCGTCTAAGGAACAGGGTCTGGACGAGCTCAAGGAATCCATCTTCACCCACATCGACCTCATCCGGGTGTTCCTGAAGAAGCAGGGGCGGGAGGCCGACCTCAAGGAACCCTTGATAGTGCGCAAGGAAAGCACCGTAGGGGAGGTTTGCGACTCGTTGCACCGTGTCTTCCGGCAGAACTTCCGCTACGCCGTGGTCTGGGGGGAGAGCGCCAAGTTCCCGGGGCAGATGGTGGGCTTGGACCATGTTCTCAAGGACGGGGACGTGCTGAGTTTGATCATTAAACGCACCGGCGAATGAAGGGCCGGGACGAATGTTTAATCATAGGGAAGCGTTTTTTCGAAGCATGAAGCCAAGGCAAGAAGGCCCATCCACCAAAGCGGTGCATGCAGGCGAGCTCGTGGGCGTCATCGGGTCAGTGAACACCCCGATCTTCCAGACGGCCACCTTTTACTACCCCAATGAAAAAGAGTCCACTTGGAAGGGCGAGCTCCCGGAGGGCACGTACATCTACTCTCGCCATGGCAACCCCACCATTAGGGCGGCGGAGGAGAAGATCGCCGCGTTGGAGGGAGCGGAGGACGCATTGGTGTTCGCCTCGGGCATGGCAGCGACCTCGGCCATAGTCCTTTCATTGCTGAGCAAGGGGGATCGGATTGTCTCCATGGAGGACATCTATGGCGGCACGTTCAACCTGTTCAAGAACGAGCTCCCTCGGCTAGGGATAGAAACCTCTTTTGTGCCATCAGTGCGAACCGAGGACATCCTGTCCGCAGTGGACAAGACCACAAAGCTCATCTGGTTGGAGAATCCCACCAATCCATTGCTGAAGTTGGTGGACGTGGAGGCGGTGGCGAAAGGCGCCCACGACCTCGGCGTCAAGGTCGCCATCGACAGCACCTTTGCCAGCCCCATGAACCAGAACCCATTGGCCATGGGAGCCGACATCGTGATGCATTCCTGCACAAAGTACCTCAACGGGCATTCGGACCTGGTGGCAGGGGCATTGGCCGGTTCCAAGCCAATTGTGCAGGAGATCTGGAAGCGCCGCGTCACCATAGGAGGGAACCTGGACCCGATGGGGGGGTTCCTGCTGCTCCGGGGCATGAAGACCCTGGCGGTGCGCATGCAAAGACATAACGAGAACGGAATGGCCCTTGCCACCCACCTTCAGAGCCACGAGAAGGTGCAGAGGGTGCATTATCCTGGCCTCCCCTCCCACCCCCAATACGAGCTCGCACGCCGCACATTACGTGGCTTCGGGGGCATGGTCTCATTCGAGATGAAGGGCGGTCAGAAAGCCGCATTCAAGGTGATGAGGTCGTTGCGCATGATAGCTCTGGCCCCTAGCTTGGGCGGCGTGGAATCGTTGGCAAGCATGCCGCTCAACACCTCCCATGTAGCCTTCTCCGCCGAGGAGCGTAAACGCCTGGGCATAAACGATTCGCTCATCCGCATATCTGCTGGAATAGAGGATATCGAGGACATCATCGAGGACCTGGACCAAGCTTTGGACTCGGCAAAATAAGGAAGCTGGTCAAGGCTGATGGAGGGCCAGTCCACGAAAAGGTTAAGTCCGACCAAAATATTGCTCGGCAGATGATCCAAAGACCGCGCGGCACGAGGGATTTCGGCCCTTCTGAAATGGAGACCAGAAGATATTTCGAAAGCATGATGCGTTCGATATGTCTGGCCCATGGCTTCCGCGAGGTCCAGACCCCCACCTTCGAGCATACTGAGCTATTTACCACAAAGTCCGGGCCAGGAATCATTGACGAGATCTATGCCTTCAAGGACAAGGGGGACAGGGAGATATGCCTCCGCCCAGAGCTCACCGCACCGGTCATCCGTTTCTTCATTAACGATCTAACTAACTATCCTCGCCCGCTCAAGCTATTCTACTTCGGACCGTGCTTCCGGTACGAAAGGCCCCAGGCCGGTAGGTTCCGTGAGTTCTACCAGTTCGGGGCCGAGGTCATCGGCTCTTCGACCCCAGAGATGGACGCCGAGGTCATCGGTCTGGCGGCATCAATGCTCGAAGCCACCGGCCTTCAGGACTATCGCATCCGTATCGGGCACATCGGCATTCTGCGGTCTCTTCTAGCCGAAGCGGGGGTAGCGGGTGATGCGGCATTGCCAATATTGCAGAAACTGGACAAGAAGTTGTACGACGAGGCGACCCCATTGATGAAGGGGGCGGGAATGTCTGATGATGGAATAGAGAAGGTCATTCGGACCACCCAGATATCCGGCCCCATCGACGTTTTAAAAGATTATGAAGGCGAGGCCAAAGTCTACCTGGAGGAGGTCTTCGACATCCTTCAACACTATGGTTTCCGCAACTTGCAGGTAGATCTGGGCGTGGTCCGTGGGCTGGCCTATTACACTGGTGTGGTGTTCGAGGTCGACGCCCCCAAGCTAGGGGCGGAGAAGCAGATATGCGGTGGAGGGGCTTACTCCTTGAGCGAGCTATTCGGCGGTGAGAAGGTCCACTCCACCGGTTTTGGCATCGGTTTCGACAGGACACTTATCGCGTTGGATAAGGAAGGGTCGCTTCCGATGAAGGTCCGTTTGCAGGCTTACGTGGTCCCAGTTGGCGAATCTACCCGGAGCAAGGCCTGCGAGATCACCGCCATGTTGCGCAAGGGAGGCATTTCTGCAGATATGGACCTGATGCGACGGAACATGGGCAAGAACTTCAAGTACGCCGACGCGGTGGGAGCGGAGAAGGTAATAATCGTGGGCGAGAAGGAACTGGAGACAGGGTCCGTTAACGTCCGAGACATGGCGAGCGGCACCCAGACCATGGTAAGCATCGAAGGGCTGATCAGCTATCTCGGACATGCAAAGTCTTGAGCGGATCAGGTCAATGGTCGGTCTTCACAGCTCGTTTCTACCTCGGACCGAGCTCTCTCCAGCTCATCATCGTCCATATCATCTATGGATTTCCCGTAGCGGCGCTCTATGTCCCTTTTCATCTCATCGTCCATGACCATCATGATCATCCATCGTTTTCGGGTCCGCCTCTTAGGCAGACCATCCAAGGTTGTTTCCGACACCGCCTACTCCTACTCCCGATATTAACAGTGATGTTCATCTGGAGCATATTAATAAGGTTGCCAGGTACTTCCAACGGTCTAAAGGTAGCCACCTCGCATAGCAGGATAAAAAGTTGGTGCGAGGCCGATGAAGATGGGGGGATAAACTAACTCTATAAGGAGGAGAGTTGAGCCACCGGCCCTCGGCACCAAATCACATTCATCAGCCCCCCCTATAAATAATTAATCAAGAGAGGTCAAATCAAACACGAAACAAAAACAAGCTATGAATCGTCCGACGCCCATCTCCACTTCAGTGAGGGGCGGTACAGATGTCCAGCTCTTGGTTCACCAAGGCATCGGCCTGCTTGATCATGGGGTTCTCGCGTGGGACATGTTTGATGCGATATGATCGGAGAGCAGCCAGGGCCTCCATGACCCTCTCGTAGTGCGGCCGCAGATTGGCAGCCTTGACGGCGTATCTCCCTAGGACGTGGTTAACCACCAATTCACTGTCCATGAAGATCTCCAGCTCATCGGCGCCCTGTTGCCTCGCCGCCTCAATGGCAGCTAGAAGTCCAAGGTATTCAGCCTCATTGTTCGTCATTCGGCCTAAATATCTCGCACCCTTCTTGATCACCTTGCCCTCCTGGTCGCACACTAAGAAGCCATAGGCCGCCGCCCCGGGGTTGCCCCTGGACCCACCATCGGAATACGCCGTCAACCTCATAGGTCCTTCACATACCCGTTCTTATCATCGACGAATATCACTTTGGGCTTGATCGGACGGTCAGTGAGCTCGAAGGACATGATTATTACCTTATGCCCTTCCTTCACCAGATGTGCCGCCCCGCCGTTCACGGATATCGTCCCCGATCCTCTCTCCCCCTCGAAAACATAGGTCTCGAAGCGAGCCCCGTTGTCCGCATCCGATACTAGCACCTTCTCCCCTGGCCAGATGTCCGTCTTCTCGAGGAGTAGGGGGTCGATGACGATGCTCCCTATGTAGTCCGGGTGCCTCTCGGTGATGGTGGCCCGGTGTATCTTACCCCGAAGGACGAAGCGCATACTCCCTCCATAATCACCATTCCCAAATATCTTTTCCATATACCATTCGATGGTTCATTGGATGCCAGCAATAACTTGGACTTGATGTTTTCCTATGTTTGGAGATCGCGGTCCATTTCTTTTCCTCCGGAACAAAATTATCAATGAAATCTTGAGCTGTAACTATGTAATTGCCGTGCCATAATTGAAAAGGTCGTCTAGTGCGCGATCGGAAGATTCATAATCATTATTACCTGGACTTGCTCATTTAGTCTGGAGGTTTGAACTTGGCCAAGGGGCTCGTCAAAGAGAGAAGGTTCATCGGATTGAGGGCCCGTTATGACATCATCCTAGGCTCGTTCTGGTTCACACCATTGTTCATGAGCGCAAGCTCGATCTTCCTTGCGTTATCATTATTGTGGTTGGATAAAAATGGATTCATGGATTGGTTTA
>JACXTP010000011.1 GCA_016919625.1 Methanomassiliicoccaceae archaeon | reverse complement strand
CGTTCACCGCGCTCCGGAAGAAGCTATAAAACCGGAACGAGGTATCGAGGGATATGCACCCCTCGGAGAGCATACGCGGCATGAAGAGCGCTCGGCTGAAGGACAGGATGATAGTCCTAGCCATCACTGGATCCATCGCCGCGGTGGAGTGCCTGGAACTGGCTCGGGATTTAATCCGCCATGGGGCTGACGTTCATGCTGTGCTTTCCGAGGACGGTGCCAAGCTCATCACCCCCTGGGCCATGGAGTTCGCCACCGGCCATCCGGCCATAGTTGAGCTGGACGGGAGGGTGCAGCACGTGGACCTGCTGGGCGATTCCCCGGATCGGGCCGACCTCCTATTGATCGCGCCCTGTACCGCCAACACGCTGTCCAAGATCGCAGTTGGCATCGATGACACGCCGGTGACGACGATGGCCACCATCGCCCTTGGCACGGGCATACCGATCCTCATCGCCCCGGCCATGCATGCGTCCATGCTCCACAATCCCTTCGTGCAGGAGAACATCGAAAGATTGAGGAGCGTCGGGGTCGGGTTCATCGGCCCGAGGATGGATGAGAAGAAGGCCAAGATCGCCGACAACGAGGAGATCGTGGCCCAGGTCATACGGGCTTTGAGCGGGCACGCATACGAGGGTAAGAAAGTATTGATCATCGGCGGTTCTTCCGAGGAGCCCATCGACGACATGCGTATCATCACCAATCGAGGGACCGGTGAGACGGCCGTCGAACTGGCCAAGGCCGCGTTCTTCCAAGGGGCGGAGGTGGAGCTATGGATGGGGCGATGCCAGATACCGCTGCCCAACTATATCCCGACCAGACGATTCGTCACGGTCGAAGACCTTTTGGACCTGGTCGAGGGTGTGGACCATGACCTGGTGCTGGTCCCGGCCGCCCTATCCGACTTTGCGCCGATGCGGAAAAAGGGCAAGATATCCTCTGACCGAGATGGAATGACCCTGGAGCTCAGGGCCGTGCCGAAGGTCCTGTCCAAGATCGTGGGCAAGACCAAGGTGGTCGGATTCAAGGCAGAGTCCGGGGTCCGCGAGGAGGCACTGCTCTCTAAGGCGATGGAACGGTTGGAGAGGCATGGCCTGGACGCCATGGTCGCCAATGACCTGCGGCTTGTAAAGAAGGGGTCCACCGAGGTGTATCTAGTGGAGAGGAGCTCTAATCCCCTCAAGCTCAAGGGCAACAAGGCAGAGGTGGCCTGGAGCCTAATGGCCGAGCTGAGAGGTCTGCTATGAGGCAGGCCGCGGCCTTCTGCCCCGGGCATATCACCGGTTTCTTCCAGATCTGTCGCCATGAGAACGTGCTGGAGACGGGCTCACGGGGAGCGGGCTTCTGTGTCAGGTTGGGGGCCCAGTCCCGCGTTGTCCTCAAGGAGGGAGCGGGCAAGGTCGAGGTCAGGATAAACGGAGCCAGAGCGAAGGCGCATGTCACCGAAAGGGCGGTCCGTCATCTGCTTGGGGAGGAAAGGTTGGATGTGGACGTGTTCACCACCCTGCAATTGCCAGTGTCCCAAGGTTTCGGCATGAGCGCGGCAGGGGCGTTGTCATCCGCGCTGGCGCTGACGGAACTGCTCGGTCTGGGCGAGGAGGAGGCCTACACCGCCGCTCATATCGCGGAGGTGGAGAGCGGCACTGGCCTGGGCGACGTGGCGGCGCTGCAGTGCACCGGCGTCACCTATCGGAAGAAGGAAGGTCTACCACCGTTCGGCGAGGTGCAACGCATCCCCGGCGACTTCGACATGGTTCTGGCCCGGGTCGGCCCAAGCATCGACACCTCTTCGGTGATACTCGACCCCGAAAAAGCAGCGGCCATCAACCGAGCGGGGGAGGAATGCCTCGAAAGATTTGCCAAGAAAAGGGACCTGTACAACCTCCTGGACCTCGCAGTCGATTTCACGGCCAGCTCTGGCCTGTTGACGGAACGGGTGAGAAAGGCGCTGGTGAGCATAGACGGGTTGGGCCTAGGGTCGATGTGCATGGTGGGGAACTCGGTCTTCGCCGCCGGACCGGACCTGGACGCACTGGAACGCCAGCTGCGCCGTTTCGGAATGACCTTCAGGACGTGCGTCGACCTGGAAGGGGCAAGATTGCTCTGATCACTCGTACAATGTGAAAAGCTGGTCGTCCTGGCCCACGTCAAAGAGACCGATGCGGGCGCCGCAGTCCAACCATCCATGGGAGTAATTGACGCAGGCGAAGGCGTTCACCAGGTCGCCCTGGTCCCTGAAATGCATCGCGTCGCGGTAATAGGTGTTGGCCATCTCCAGGAAGCTGTCGGCGAGCTTTTTGTTGAAGGACCTTTCCGGAGCGGCCACCTTGATTTTGTCCAAGGCCCTTCTGGTTATGTCCAGGTACCTCTGCACATGCTCGGGGGTGAGATGGTCCCGCATATCTACCTCGTGGGGATGATCTCAACGCTCTCCCCGCCGTGCCTCGACTCCCTGGGCCTTACCTCGATGAAGAGAGGGTTCTGGATATTGCCTCCGACGATCAAGGCCACGCCGATGGGCAGGCGTTGGATCTCATCGTCCATGCCCTCGGCGATGCCTTCGAGCGAGTTGGTTATTGCCTTGAGATCGTTGGGATTGGTGACCTTCAATATCATTTGGGTGTTACACTGGCTGAGCACGTTCTTGTCTATTTTCGCAGCTCTTTGGCTGATGATAGTGAGACCGAGACCGAACTTACGCCCCTCGGCGGCGATGGTGCGCAGGATCTTGCTCGAGGCGGAAAGGCCCTGTTGAGGGCACCAGTTGTGCGCCTCCTCGCAGACGAGCATCATCGGTGGGACCTTGCCCAGCTTGCGCAGTTCGAACAGCGCGGAGGCGATGCGGTTGACAATGAGCTCGGCGATGTCCGGGGGGGTGCCGCGAAGGTTGATTATGGTCATCTTGCCCTTGACCACCAGCTCGTCGATCTTGGTGCCCTGCGGGGCGAAGATCTTCACCTCGTCCAGATATTCCAGTTCGGCGATGAGGGAGTTGTTGTTGCTGTCCTCCTCGGACTCCAAAATGGCGATTATGTCCCTCAGCCCGTAGTCCTTCTTGACCGACTTCACACTGTCGATGGCCTTGCGAAGGGAGGTGAGGAACGTCTTCCCGTTCTTGATCTGAGTGAGGGCCAATAGGTCCCTGGCCTCTATGTTGCCTAGGGTGAACTTGAGCGGTTTCGCCTTCGGGTTGGCCGTGGTGTCAGTGGCGAACTCCAAGATCTGGTCGGCGAAGCCGCGAGGCTCGATCTTAAAATCCCTCGCCCCTTTGGGCTTGGAACCGGTATCGCGCATGGCGCCATATTCGCCATGGGGGTCGATCACCAGCACCGTCACCTCATGTTTCATGAGCTCCTCGATGAGGTCGCCACAGAGGAAGCTCTTGCCACCGCCGGTCTTGGCGAGGATGCACACATGCTTCTGCACCATGGAGTTTATGTCCACTTCGACCCTGATGTTGTGACCGAAGAGGAGTCCCAGGTAAGCGCCGGTGGGGGTGCCTTCCTTGAGGCCGATGACATTCTTGATGAGCTCATCCTTGGCCCGGAATATCGTATCTCCGGCCTTGAAGGGGGTGCGATTGACCTGGAGCAGGTTGCGGTCATCGCGGTAGCCGAGGATATCGACCTTGGCGATGACTATCTCATCGATATCGACGGTACCTCCATCCGAGATGCGCTTGGCCTTTTCCAATGTGAGGTCGGTCTTGCGCTCCACATCGACGATCTGGCCTAGGGTCCATCCGTCATGCTGATGCTTGACCATGACATATTCCATCTTATCGATATCGCCAATGAGGCGGGAGTGGAAGTTGGTAGTACCGACATTACCAAAGATCACCCCGACGCCGTCCAGGTCCCCGTATTGGGGGTCCTTGACGACATGGGTGGGCGGGCCGCGCGGCTTGGGCTTGGCCAGCTCAGAGGGGTGAACCGTAGGCTCAGGCTCGCTGGGGTCGTCCTCCCCGGCATCCTCGTATAATGGCTCGTTCTCCGCGACCTCTTCCCTATCCGAACGTTCCTCGGCTAGGCTGGACGAAATCTCTGATTCGCTCTGCTGCATCCCAATCCCGGGCACTATATAATATGGAGGACATAAAAATGTTTCCGGACCGGCCCCAAACCATGTTCCAAAATTACCATCGATTTAAGAGATAGGGGGGCAAGGGAATCGAATCCCTTAATAGCAACCAGCGTGATGCCCGGACGATGTTGGTCATCGGTGGTTCTTCCTCGACCAAGCTGGCCCAGGACCTGGCCGTCACCTTGAACGCTGAATACCTGCCCTCGAACACGAAGCGGTTCCCTGACGGGGAGTGCTTTTTGCGCCTGGAAAAGGAGAGCATCGACGATGATGTGGTCATCGTGCAGAACTCCTCGCCCGACGGCAACCTGGTAGAACTGTTCCTACTTCAGGATGCGGCGTACGCCTTGGGTGCCAAGCGCATCATAAACGTCATCCCATACTTCGGTTACGCCCGTCAGGACGAGCGCTTCAACAAGGGGGAGCCGTTGAGCGCCCAGGTGATGGTGGACCACATAATGCTGAGCTGCGACAAGGTCGTCCTGGTCGACATCCATAACATCGACATAATGGACTGGTTCGATGAGGTGGATGTGGTCAACACCTTCGCAGCACCGGCGATAGGGCGTTACTTCAAGGACTCGGCGATCGACCTGGTGTTGGCCCCGGACCAGGGCGCTTTGCAGCGCGCTCATCTGGTCTCCGAGGCGCTGAATTGCGAGTCCGACTACATGATAAAGACCAGACTGAGCAGCACCCAGGTGCACATGGTGCCCAAGAGCATCGATTGCAACAACAAGAAGGTGCTCATCGTCGACGACATCATCTCCACCGGAGGCACCATCGTGGCGGCCACCGAGGAGCTGAAGAAGGCCGGGGCCAGGAGCGTCTACGCTGCTTGCACCCACGGCCTTTTCATCGGCAACGCCTTGGACCGCCTGAAGAAGCATTGCGACAAGATTGTCTGCGCCAATACGTTGGAGAGCGAGGTCTCGGTGGTCTCAGTGGCCCCAGAGGTCGCAAAGGCCATCTGATCCATCACCTTTTCCTGCCGCATTGGCTGCAGAAGGCCTCTTCCATGTCCAATCTGGAGCCGCAGCCGTTGCAGAACGCATCACCGACCGCGATGGCGGGAACGGCCTTTGGCATCTTGACCGCTTGGTTTTTCGGCTTTGTGCTCTGAAGCTCAGTGGCGTCAACGTTTATCTGGAGTCGGGACCGTAGGACCTCGGCCATACGGACCGCCTCCTCCTCACCCCTCGATCCGAGACGCTTGATCCTTCCGTCCCTCATCTTCAAATCCGCATTGCCAAAGCTATGGAATGATACCTTCTCGATGTCGCCGCGAGGTACGAAACCTGGTATCTTCCTGAGACGCTCGATGAAGCTTGGCCTCATGTCCAACCCGTTGGTGTAGATGGATATCATGGTGTAACTTCTTCCAAGGGAATGGTCTAACACCATTATCGCACCTACCACACCCAGGATGAACAGGGATAGAACGATGGCGAATGATCCCGCTCCGATGTAGTCGATCAGGTCCAAGGCGGCGAATAAGACGACCATTAAGATTACTGGAACGAACATTAGCAGGGGGAGGATTTTCACATACACCGCCCCGACCTTGTTCTTCGCCCCCCATCCCTGATATTCCTCGATGAGCATGCCTTTGAACTCGCTACTTCCCAATATCTCACCGTTCCATCAATAAATCCGACCGTTCCATGAACTGATTGACGAGGACCTGACCAGACCTTCCATTTTGCATTCCCTCATAGATATCGACCTTTCCGCAATGGGGCGACGTTCGGATCCTTGCCATCATCTAGGAAGGCCTCCTTAGATATGATGAGAAGCACCACCGCCACGATGCCCAAGATGAACGTCAGGCTGAGGATCGTGATGATGGCTCCGATCATCGCCACCAGGTATCTCTTTCTCCGGATGGCGCAGATCGCTCCGTAGAATGCAAAGATGTTCATGATGAAGATGATAAAGAATATCAACGAGAACCAACCGAATTGTTCGAAGTCCAAAAATGCGCCCATG
>JACXTP010000122.1 GCA_016919625.1 Methanomassiliicoccaceae archaeon | reverse complement strand
TAACATGTTCTCGTTGAACTTGGAGGGGGACGACGAGGTGCAGGCGAGGATGTTACTTGACATGCAGGCGCTAGGATTGAGGGTCGTATACTTCCGGGAATCGGGATTGGCGCTGGAAACGCTCTACCGCTCCCTGATCACGGATTCGAGGTGATCTCATGGAGAACACTGAATTGACCAAACGGACCCTGCCATCAGACCTGGCCCAAATGATGACCGTGACCAGGTACGAGGTCCTGAAGCATATGCGCAGCAAGCGCGTCTACGGCATAGCAATCATAGTCGTGTTGATATTCATCGCCTATCTGGCATTCCCACCCCTGGTGGGTGATGAATACCCAGATGATTCGTTTGAGATCGTGAGCTTCTTCGCGGGGTTTGTCACGCTCCTGATCGTCGTGATAGCCTCTCTTTTCGCAGGGGACGCTATTGTATCAGAGTACCAACAACGCACTGGATACCTGTTGTTCCCCAACCCGGTACGTAAGGGCACATTGTTCGCCGGTAAGTTCCTGGCAGCGGTGACCATGTCGGCGATCATCCTTGGCATCTACTATGCTGGTGCGGCGATCATAAGTCTGGCACTGGCGGGGGATGTCATCGCGGAGATCGGGGCGTCGTTCGGCCTGGCTTTGCTCTACACGGCGGCGGCCATCTCCTTTGGCTTCCTACTCAGCGCTGCGATGAAAGGCGGAACTGCGGCGATCGTTCTCCTTTTCGTCACACTGCTGATACTCATGGGCATAGTCGCCCAGCTGTTGATGGTCGGCAACATCGACCCCACCTTTGTGCTAACGGTGGCCGGGAACGTGTGCGTGTTCATCCTGGAGGACCCATACCCCACGGGCGATTTCATACCGGAGGTGGTCCCAGCCGTCGCCACCATGTTGGCATATCTGGTCGGTTGCTACGTGATCGGATTCCTGCTCTTCCGCCGCCGCGAGATGGTTTCCTAAACCCTTTCCCATCTCTGTTTTTTCATTATTTCCGTTTGTAACGCATCGTACCGACCAGGCGCTTGCACTTCGGGCACACGGTCTGGTCAGAGCTCATGGGGAAGCGACAATGCGGACAGGCCTGGGAACTGGAATATGATTGTCCTGGATAACGGACATAGCGCTGCTGGAGATAGCCCATGCGCCTCTGTGCCCCCCGCAGATAATAGAAGTAGATGACCAGGACGATCAATGCGACCAGCCCCGCTGCGAGGAGCGCCTCCCATCCGGACACCTCCGTGGCGGCGAGCAGGTCTGTTGGTCTGAGGGACGATGCTAGCGGCATGATTTAAACCACCGGATGAACAATCCTCTCGGTGGCATATCATTCTTTGCCGTCACTTCGGTAAAAGGAATATCTCCTCGTCGTAGACGAAGACCTTCACCGTGTCCTTCTTGACCTCGAAGCGGGGCGGCTTGCGCAGCTCGATGGGCCTCATGGTGGTGGGGTGCAATATCTGCACCTCCTTGGTGGTCTCGGTCAGAACGACCGCGTCCAGCATCTCGTCCTTCATGCCGATGACCTTGGCGTCCTGCAGGTCGCCATGGCTGAACATGAGGGATTCCCCGGTGCGCATGTCGGTGAGCTTGGCGTTGGATGCCCGGGTCGCCCCCACCAGGTACATGCGCTTGCGGAACATGACCACGTCGCCGTAACGATAGGCGGGCAACCTGACCAGGTACGTCACGCGATACACGTCCTTCCCCTCACGTTTGGTCAGCAGCTTGGCGGTGTCCTTGACCTCGGCCCCGTACTGTTCGGCCAGGTTGCGGGAGATGACCTTGCCGGCGGAGTTGGAGGATAGGTACACATCGGCGCCACCCGCGCCGCCGACCACGCGGTCCAGTTTGGATATGAAGACCTCACGGTTCTCCGCCGCCATCTCCTCCACCATCGATTGCACCCGGTCCAGGATGGCGTCCACCTCCTTCTCGGTGAGCTTACGGTCGCGGGAGCGGACCTGCAAGGTCGACTCGAAGTAGGAACCTTTGATCTTGGAGCAGCGGCCGCACACCGAGTTTTTCACACGGACTATGGTGTCGCGCTCCTCCTCCACCCTCAGTTCCTTGTATTCGACGGCGAGCTGCATGTTGACGCGGAAGTTCAGCTTGTCCGCTTCGATGACCTCGGCCCCGACCTCGACCACCTGGGCACCTTCCATGACCTGTACGGATTGAATGGCAGCCTCCTCCACCGCCGCTTCCACGGTCGGTTGGGTGACCCACTTCCCTTCCATGCTGAAATCCTTGCAGTGGGCGCATTGCGGCAGGTCCACGTGATCGGCCACCTTGGTGAACTGACGGTTCTCCAGGAAGCAGCGTTCGCACACGCTTTCGTACACTGGCCCTTCGGCCCCACACTTGACGCAGAACGACATTTCACTTACCAACGGAACATCTGGGCGTGCGGAACGCCCTGGATGGTAATCACGCAATCCTGTTCGATGAACTTGTGCCTGGCGGCGATGCGGCAGGTGCGCTCCCCCACCAGATTGGCCATGGTGCACATGTTCAACCGGGAGACCAGGAGCTCCTCCCCGCCGTCCTCGCCCTCGTAGAATTCCTTGGACACCTCGAGCTTGAGGTCGCCCTCTCGGTAGGTCTGGCCCAGCGTCTCTTTATCGCAGGCGGCCACCAGTATCTCTCGGCCCTGTTTGATCAGCCTTACCGTTATCACTTGTTCACCGATTCCGATTTCGACATCACGAGCAACGATGGTATAAATCTTTGCCAAGACCCATCAATCGCCGCCCACCAGCTTGATGTGCCCTCCGCCGGGGTCATAGACCTCCCCAGCCTGCTTCATCTTGCGCAGGATGTCCTTGAGCTCGGCCTCGGTGATGCCCTTCTCCTCGGCGCGCTGCGCGACCACGTGCTCCGGGGCGCCCTTGAAGTGGTCCGAGCTGTCCTGGATGAGGCGGCGCACGATGGAAATCTTGTTGCGTTCGCTGCGCGGGGTGCCGGTCATGAGCTTGTCCACGTCCATGCTGCCCGAGTCCTTCGCCATCTTCTCCAAGTAATAGCGCACGATGCGAACGGCGCGTTGCGCGTCCTCCTTCGCGACGACCCGGCTGAGGCGGATGCGGGCGCTGGCCTCGGACAAGCGGATGAAGGCCTCCAGCTGCCTGGCGGTTATGGGCACGGAGGCGTTTGGCCCCTCCCCCATCTTTCGTATGCTGAGATAGGTGTCCATGATGAGACGTTGGGCCTCCTTGTTCAGGACGGGTGTGGTGCGTTTGGCATACTTCACATACTTGCGCATGAACTCCGGCTCGAAGTAGGGCTTGAGGTCCTCGGTCTCCGCCATGATCTCCTTGTAATCGATGTCCGGGTCC
Source organism: Methanomassiliicoccaceae archaeon (assembly GCA_016919625.1). Taxonomy (GTDB): domain Archaea; phylum Thermoplasmatota; class Thermoplasmata; order Methanomassiliicoccales; family UBA472; genus JACXTP01. Next base: position 718 of record JACXTP010000122.1, on the reverse strand, counting down.
TGAGCGCCCTCGCCCTGTCTTAGGACCTGCCCCCGGGTGTGACCTTTGATGATGTGCTCGGCGATCTTTGCGTCCTTTTCCTGATTTGGCTTGTCCAGCAGGGCAAATATTAGATCGAAACGCGATAGGAGGGCCGGTGGCATGTTGATCTGGTTGGCCAAAGGCTCGTTCTCGTCGAAACGACCGTATTTCGGGTTCGCGGCACCAAGGACGCTGGTGCGGCATTGTAGCGTGGCTGTGATGCCTGCCTTGGCCACGGATACAGTGTTCCCACACCACACTGGCTTACCGTCTCTCCTTACATACAGCGTGTGATTGGGGACCTCGACGCAGTAAATCATACCCTTGTAACTCCTGATCTGTAACTGGTCTGCCCTGTGTTGGTAGGCGTTCACTATTGGTTCGTTCAGATTTTTATTCCGCCCTTCCATGATTGAAACGTTGTAATGCATTTTTGCCGACTTTATTTTCCTACCTTTGATAATCCCCAAACCGGACAGCTTTGAATAATCCCGGGATTTGAGATTCCCAGAAAAGCCAAGCTTCAAAGCGATCTCTTGAACGTCGTTTGCCAATCTTTTCGATGAGGTACAATATGTCCGATGGTCAGATTCCTTTCTTACCACACCGTCCCCCAACATCAGGGCATCTAGCAGGATGCCTAGTTGTCTTGTTGAAAGCTCCAAAAGGTCTCTGGGGATGTACTTCTGGGAGAAAT
>JACXTP010000121.1 GCA_016919625.1 Methanomassiliicoccaceae archaeon | reverse complement strand
CGGGTTCGTAGAAGCCCATATACACATCGAGTCCTCACAACTTTGCCCCTCTAGATTCGCCGAGGCCGCCGTACCACATGGCACCACCTCGGTCATCAATGACCCTCATGAGATATCCAACGTGCTTGGCATGACCGGTGTGCGTTACATGCTCGAGGACGCCAACGGAGTTCCGTTGCGCATCTATTTCACCGCCCCATCCTGTGTCCCTTCCACCAAGCATGATACCTCTGGTGCGGTCTTCGGCAAGGAGGAGATAGACCTGCTCCTGCGCATGAAAGAGTTCGTGGCATTGGGAGAGGTGATGGACTTCCAAGCAGTTCTTCGGGACGATAAAGGAATAAAAGAGAAGATCAAGGTGGCCAGGGAGTATTGGAAGCCTGTAGATGGTCACTGCCCCGGTCTGATCGGGGGCGATCTGGTGAAGTACATCAATGCTGGGATATCCTCAGACCACGAGTCCTTGACCGCGGACGAGGCGGAGGAGAAGTTCCATCTAGGGATGTGGATCATGGTCCAGGAGGGGTCGGCCAACCGAAACCTCGGCGCCCTGCTCCCCTTCGCCAAGGCGAACGAGTGCTTCCTGGTATCGGACGACCTCCAGGCGACAGACCTCATGAGGGGTCATCTCGACCACCTTTTGAGAAAAGCGGTGGCACTGGGCATGGACCCCATCCATGCTATCAGGGCGGTCACCGCTTGGCCTTCGTGGCATTACTTCCTTCCCGGCGGTTCGTTGGCCAAGGGCAAGGTGGCCGACATCGTTATCGTGGACGATCTGAAGGACTTCAACGTCCAGGAGGTTTATGTGGCGGGAGATCTGGTTGCGAAAAGCGGAAAGGCTCTCTTCACCCCGAAACCGGTGCATCTGGGCGATCGCATGGCAGCACAGCACCGCAGGCCCGATGAGTTCACGCTTCCGCACAAGGGCCCTAGGGCTAAGGTCCGGGTCATCCGCGTGGTGCCGAATCACATCAACAGCAAGGCCGAGGTGGCCGAACTGGAGGTCAAAGACGGCGTGATCCAGTCCGATCTAACAAAGGACGTCATCACCATGGCGGTCGTGAACCGATACCACCAGGCACCGGTGGCTCTGGGATTCGTCTCAGGTTTCAAGGTAAAGAGGGGAGCAGTGGCGTCCACAGTGGCCCACGATTCCCACAACATCATCGCCATCGGTCCTGACCCGGTATGCCTGGCCCAGGCGGTGAACAAGGTAACGGAACAGGGCGGGGGGTACTATGTCACCGACAATGACCGTCACGAGTCCCTCGTACTGGACGTGGCCGGCCTGATGAGCACCGCACCCTGTCATGCCGTGGCCGAGGATGAGGCCCGTGTCTTCGAGATGCTCGCTCGCATGGGATGCGATCTCTCAGCGCCAATGATGACGCTCTCTTTCCAGAGCCTGCTGGTGGTCCCTGAGCTCAAGCTTTGCGACAAAGGCCTGTTCGATACCAAGAGGCAGGAGTTCGTCCCGGTCGTCATCAACTGAGGTCCCGGAAAAAATATCACCCTGGAAACCTTCATGCAATTGCTCTGGGTCGGCCCAGGGGATATGAGACGATGAACAAGGTCGAGAGCTTCCGGTGCAAACTGGTCACATATGACGAGATTTCGAAATGGACATTGGACGTTTCCCGTCAGATCCGAGACAGCGAATGCCAGCCGACCGTCATCATAGGGCTCACCCGGGGGGGATGGGTGCCGGCCCGCCTGCTGTGCGACCATCTACACGTCAAGAAGCTCTATGCCATCAAGACCGAGCATTGGGGCATCACCGCCAACCAGGATGGGAAGGCCCTGCTGACCCAGGAACTGAACGCCAACATCGAGGACGAGAACGTGCTCATCGTCGACGACATCACCGACACCGGGGAGAGCCTGAAACTGGCCAGGAACCATGTCGACGCCCTCCGCCCCAGAGAGGTGCGCACCGCCGCCCTGCTCCACATCACACACTCCCGAATGGAACCAGATTTCTACTCGGTCAAGGTCCCAGAGGACCAATGGACCTGGTTCATCTTCCCTTGGAACTTGCATGAGGACCTGCGCACATTGCTCCCCAAGACGTTGATCGAAAGAAAAGCGGAGGATGAGGTTCAGAAGGCCTTCCGGGAACAGTTCCAGATCGACGTCTCCCACGATCTGGTGCGTGGCACCCTGAAGGACCTGGAGGCGGAAGGCAAGGTGCGCCGCCGGGGACGGACCTGGGGCTTGGCGGACTGAGCCCTCAACGTCGAAGGACTTACCAACGACCTGCTCTGGGCGCGCCATGGTGAGCCTTATTACCGTCCAAAGGGATGGCGGGGCGATGTTGGAACGATTGAAAAGGAGCTTGGAGGAAAGCCCCATCGTGGTCATCGGCGATTACGAGTACTTCGTAAATCCTATCACCGATGGTATCCCGCGGATGGATCCTAAAGTGTTACAGGATGTGGTGGACCGCATCCTAGAGATAGGCGACTTCGATTGCGACCTCATCGTCGCCCCGGAGGCCATGGGCATCCCCCTCGCCGTTCCCCTTTCGCTCAGTACCGGCATACCCTACAACGTGGTGCGGAAGCGCCGATACGGGCTTCCGGGCGAGGTCAGCCTGCAACAGACCACTGGATATTCCCGCACTGACATGTTCATCAACGGCATCTCGGAAGGTGACCGGGTGGTGATCGTAGATGATGTCATCAGCACCGGAGGGACCATCGCGGCCATGGTCAAGGCGTTACAGGGCATGGGTGTGCACATCGTCGACATCATCGTGGTGGTGGAGAAAGGTGATCGGAGACCAGCCTTGGAGAGGGAACTGGGAGTGACCATCAAGACCTTGGTGAAGGTCGAGGTGCGTCAGGGTCGGACCAGGGTCATCACTTGATCAGGCGTCTTTTCATGAGGTAGAGGGATGCGAAGAAGAAGATGATCGTGAACACGATCATGTATGCTATGCTGGCTAGGTCGATCAGCACGAAATAGTTGAAGCACAGGTCGCGGACCACGATGCTGACATGGGTGAGAGGCAAGGCGTAGGCCAGGGTCTGAGCCCAATTAGGCAGAACGTCCAAGGGGAAGAAAGTCCCGCTGAACAGGAACATAGGCGTTACCAGCAGGAAGAACGGGTAGTTGAAGGAGTCAATGTTCGGCACCAGGGCGGTGAAGAGCATGGCCAGGCTGGCGAACATCATGCCGCCTAGGAAGGCGATCACCGGTACGAAGATCAGTCCTGGGAAATCTGCCAGCCCGAAGGCCGTGACCACGACCAGGACTATGGTGGTGTTGATGAGGCTCTTCGTCGCCCCCCAGAGGATCTCCCCAGTGATGACGTCCTCTATCGTCAGGGGAGTGGCCACCATGGCATCGAAGGTCTTTTGGTAATGCATGCGTACGAACGAGCCGAAGCTGCACTCGAAGAAGGCGCCATACATGATGGAGATGGCGAGGAGCCCAGGCGCCAGGAATTGGATGTATTCGATGGTCTCCCCCCTGAAGACCAGGTCATTTATCAATACCCCGAAGCCCAATCCCATTGCCACCAGGTATAGGATCGGCTCCAGGAAGGGCGGCAGGAAGTTGGTCTTCCAGGTGGTGAGGAACACATCCCGGTTGCGCTTCCAGACCGACCAGCTGCGCCAGCTGATGTTCTTCACCAGGCTCATTCGACCAACCTCCTCCCTGTCAGGCGGAGGAAGACGTCCTCCAAGCTGGCGCGGCGGATGATGACCGATTCCAGCTGGAACTTGGTGCGCAGCTCGCCCAACAGGTCCTCGCAGCAGCGGGAGTATATGAGCAAGCGGTCCGCCGTCCTCTCGAAATCCCATCCCTTCGCCTGGACGAAGACCTCCATCTCTGGGCTGGGCTCATCTATCTCCAACACCTCCGCTCCGATGCGCTCCTCGATGAGCTTGCGGGGCGTCCCCTCCACCACGATCTTGCCCTTGTCCATGATCACCAGGCGGTCGCAGAGCTTTTCCGCCTCGTCCATGTAATGAGTGGTCAGGATCACCGTCACACCCTTGCGCTTCAGCTCGCGTATCCGCTCCCAAATCAGGTGCCTGGCCTGAGGGTCGAGGCCGGTGGTCGGCTCGTCCAGGATGAGGATCCTGGGCTCGTTGATCAGCGCCCTGGCGATGATGAGGCGGCGTTTCATTCCCCCAGAGAGGCTCTCCACCATTTCATCACGCTTCTCCGTCAGCTGCATGAACTTCAACAGCTCCTCGGACCGCTTCAGGGCCAGTGCCTTTTCCATGTTGAAATAGCGGGCATACGACGTGAGATTCTTGATGACCGAGAAGTCTGGGTCGAGGTTGTTCTCTTGTGGAGCCACGCCGATCAGCGCCTTGATGCGCCTCGGGTCCACCTGGACGTCCATATCGAGGACCGTGAGCCTGCCTGACGTTAATGGCGAGGCGCAATGGATCATGCGCATGGTGGTGCTCTTGCCCGCGCCGTTAGGACCAAGGAATCCGAAACATTCGCCCTGATGGATGCTGAAGCCTATGGAGTCCACCGCGCGGAACTCATCGTAGTTCTTTACGAGCTTCTCCGCCACCACCACATCGCCCATTACGAAAGTGAACCCAGCTCAGAGATTTAATCCTTCGCGGCGCAGTCTGATAGTAATGGTCGCACCCTTCATGGAAGGCTATCGATGGCAGTGCCATGGATGGTGTGGTCGTCCTCATTGCCATTTGCGGAATGCTCGCCGGGACCGCCCTCGGTACTTTCACTGGTCTGGTCCCAGGCATCCACGTCAACACCATGGCCTTACTGATCCTTATCAGCTATCCTAGCCTGTCATCACTGCTTGAGCCCATATGTGAGGAGCTCGAACTGGATCCCTTGGTCGTCCCCCTGATTCTCTCCTGCGTCATCGTGTCCGCTGCGGTGACACACAGCTTTTTGGACTTCATCCCTTCTGTGTTCATCGGCGTGCCCGATGAGGAGGACTGCCTCTCGGTGCTGCCGGGGCACCGTCTCCTTATGGCAGGCAAGGGCCTTCTCGCCGTGCGACTAGCTGCCGGTGGCTCCCTCTGCGGGGCCGTGGTAGCCCTTTTGCTCTCGGTCCCGCTCCTCCTGTTCTTCCAGAGCGGCTCCGGGCCATTGGACCGGCTTGACGCTTACATTCCAGGGCTCCTTTTGCTCGTCCTGCTCCTTTTGGTTCTAAGCCAGAGACAGGACCGCGAGGTCAGGGCCCTTTTCTTGGGCAAGTCCTTTTCCCAGGAGGCCAGGACATCCATATTGCCGGCGCGGCCCATGAAGGGGGCGGAGGCCATCCTGCATGGTCGGGCCCGGCGCCATTGGTCAAGGTACCGGATCGAGACCGCCCAAGGCACATACGCTGCCAAGTTCAAGGGTCGGTTGCCTAGAGGGCATATCGCCCTGCAAGGTCAATGGGTACTGACCCGTAAGCGCTGGGCCCCAATGGCCATGGCCTGCGGGGTGGTCGCCCTCTCCGGTCTGTTGGGGGTCTCGGTGCTCTGGGGGCATCTACCTGACCTCGCATGGTCGGGGGTCGACGGCAACATGATGTTCCCCCTCCTCACCGGTCTCTTCGGGGTGCCTTCGCTCCTGGCCTCCCAAGATGGCCGCCCGGTCCCGGAGCAGCAGGACCCAGGGCCGGTCCGCATGGAGTCCCACGTGGTGCTGAGCGGTTCCCTGTCCGGCCTACTGGCCGGCCTGGTGCCTGGCATCACCTCCACATCCGCCACCGTCCCTGCCTCCATGATCTGCGGCGATACCGAGCGGGACGATGAGGCCAGCGCGGAACGTTTCATCGTCCTGAGCGCCGCCGTCGGCACAGCCTCCATGGTCTTCGGCGTTCTCGCATTGGCTTCCACGGGGCAAGGAGGCACCGGGGCCCTGATGGTGGTGGAGAGCATGCTCGGTAACGACGCCCTCGAGGCCATGGCCCGACCAACCTCGGCCCACCTCACCCTGTTGCTGCTGTCCGTGCTGATATCCTCTCTGTTAGCTTTCGTCCTCACGGTCAAGGTCGGGGCCATCGTGGCCAGGAGGTCATCCGGAAGTTCCGGGGGACGGCTCTCCCGGGCCATTCTGGTCCTTACCATCGCGCTTTGCGCCATCCTGTGCGGTCCCGCAGGACTTATCGTCCTGACGGTGGCCACCCTGGTCGGGTCCTTGCCACCTGCTCTCGGCGTGAGCCGGGTCTGTCTCACGGGTTGCCTCCTCCTCCCCATAATCCTGTCCACCAATGGCTGGCGCCCCGTGATCGAGACCGTCCTGGGGCTGATGCCCTGAGCGTCACCCCCTACCACGCCTCGGTAGCTTTCGCGCTAGGCGGCTCCCTACTCCTTCTGGACGGGTCCATGGGGCCGATGGCCTTGACCTCAGCCTTCGTCTCTCTACTGCTCGACCTGGACTCACTCCTCTCCCCCGACCAGGCCCACGAGAGGATGCTCCACTCCAGCTACCTCCCCCTAGCGCTGCTGCCCCTCGTGGCCGCCTCGGCATTCGTCCCCTTTCTCGGCCACTTCCCGACGATGGCCCTCGCCGCCTGCCTTTCCCACCTGGCCCTCGACCTCCTTCGGGGCGAGCCCATGCACCCCCGCGACCCTTTACTGAGGAAGCTGAACCTGGCCAAGCTCGAACGCCCGAGAGCGGCCCATGCGATGGGGCATATCAGCCTGCCGGTATGCGCCCTCCTCATCCTGGCCTAGCCACCTCGGCCCGCATCCGCTCCAGGTCGTAGCCGAAGGGGGCGAGCAGTTCGCTCGTGGCCCGCAGCACCAGGTCCACGTACTTGCCCTCATCGTAGGCCTCGTCGCCATCGAGGAACTGTGCCGGTTTGGTGCGGCGGTCCTTGGCCAGGACCACGTACTCGATCATCTCCCCCGGCGGGACACGGAAACCGGCCGCCTTGAGCTGCTTGAGCGCGTCCAGCGACTCGTTCTTGCGGTCGCTGTACTCCTCCACCTCTCGCGATACGCGCTTGGTTATGATCATTTGGTCCAGCGGGACCGCGCCCGAACGCACCTCCTCCACGAAGCGGCGTGTCGTCGCCAGCGCCACGGGGACGTTCTCCAGGAACGCCCTGCCGTCGACGCAGCGTGCCATGCCTTCCAGCAGCTCACCCTGCAGGCGTTTCACCAGACCGGTGGTGTCGCCCCGCCTCACGGCGATGCCGCGCAGCTTCATCTCCCCGTCCGAGAAGAGGCCATAGTAACGGTTCAGGGCGCCCACGCCGGTGCTGACGTTGGGCAGGAAGACTATCCAGCGGTACACGCCCTCCAGCTGCAGCGGTATGCCTATCCTCCTGGTGACATCGGAGCAGAAGGCCGCGCCGTCGCCGTCACCTTCCAGCCACAGCGAGTCCACTATGCCGTGCAGGATGCGGAAGCCGCGCGCCTCCGCCATCTCCGCGGTCTGCAGCATGATCTCCCGACCGTAGGCGTTGATGGCCTCGTGGCACTCGATGCGGCCGAAGCGGGCGTTGCGGTAGCCGGTATAGCCGAAGCACGTGACGAGGACCCACTTGAGGGCCTTGGCCCGGGCCTTGTAGGCATCGGCGTGGCGGCCGCCCTCCTTGGCCAACCGCTTCAACGCCAGGCGGCGTTTGATGATGGGGCGCAGCACGCGCGGCAGCAGCCCCTCCCGCTTCTCGCAGATGGGGTAGCCGATCTCCGGCACGATGCGGCGGGAATCAGGACAGCAGCCGCAGCGCAGCGTCTCCGGGGAGATGTTGTGCACCACCATGATGCTCGGGTAGAGCGACGCGAAGTCCACCTCGGAGACGTTCTCGTGCAGCCCCACCTTGGGCTCGTAGATGAAGCCGCCCCGGTCAGAGACGAGCAGGTCCCCCGCGGTCTTGAAGTCCTCGGGCAGGTTCTTCTTCCACAGCACCAGGGTGCCCATGCGCAGGGCCTCGTTCACCTGCATGGAGCTGATGGCGGTGCCCGGCGACAGGCGGGACATCTCCTGCACCGGGATGCGGGACAGCCGCGACAGGTCGATGACGCCATGCAGCCCGGACTCGTCGAACATGAATGAGCCGGCGGAGTCGATGTGGATGCGCCCGCGCAACTTGTGCGCCGGGGCCTTGTACACGATGCGGCCGTAGGTGAAGTAGCTCTTGCCCTTGGCCTGGCGCATGCCCTGGTCCCGCCCCAGCTCCACCGGGATGCTATGAAGGTCGGCCCGAGCCTGCAGGTAGTCCAGATAGAACGCGTCGCCGCCGTCGGTCACCACCACGTCCGGGTCCATCCGGCGCAGGGTGCGGTCCAGGTCCTCCAGCACCGCCGCCTCCTCGCCCTCCAGTACCGTATCGTTTAGGTGCGCGGAGAGCAACCGGTCCTCCATCGTGGGTATGCGCTGCCTGGCCTCCACCTTGAGGCCGAGGCGGCACACGCGCAGGTCGGGGAGGGCGTAGTCCAGGCGGTAGGGGGTGTCAAGATGATGGAAGCGCCCGTCGTACTCCAGCAGCCCCATGGGGAAGATGTCGTGGGCCATGAAGTAGCGGTGCTCCATGCGGAAGTCCACGTTGAAGAGCTTGTAGTCGCGGTACAGCCCCCAGCGGTCCACGGTGCGGGCCAAGGGGGTGAGCTGGTCGTAGGAGGACGGCACCACCCGCAGCACCTCGCGCTCCCTCTCCCCCAGCCAGATGCGCCGCCGCTCCTCGGAGACCTCGGCGGTGCCGAGCATGCGCATGGAGGTCTTCAGCTCGGCGAGGCGGTGTTGCGGCGCCCAGACGTAGAAGGCGGGGCGGAAGCGCCGGTCCTCCAGGCGCTCCACCCCGGAGTTGGTCCGCAGCCAGGTGACCATGGCGTCCTGGGCGGGGTCGGCATAGCAATCAACGATCCAGCCCCGCATGGCCGGCCGCCTCCCGTCTCAGCTTGTCGAGCTCCTTCTCCTGCTCCAGGAGCATGGAGAGGACCGCCCCTTCAAAGGGGTCGTTGAATATGGCGTAGGTGGAGGCGGAGGCGTGCATGCGTATGCGGTTCACCATACGGTCGAAGACCTCACGGTCCTCCTGGGGCAGCGCCCGTCGGTAGTCCTTCCAGCTGTCGATCATCATCTCCGCCGTCATGCGATAGGTGGGTACGGTCCGTCCCATTCTCTCACCGTTCATTCGACCTGTAGGACGGTATAAAACCCGAACCGGGAGGGTCGGCCGAAAGTGAGGTCACCTATCGAAAGAGGACGGTGTGGGCTCAGCCGAGACCACATATTGTTCTGAGGGTCCCAAGGGACTGTGACCCGGAACCCTTTTTAAAAAAATTGTCGGACCTTTGCACCCAGGGTGTAAACATATGACGATCAAAAAATGAAAACGGTCTAAAATCGTTCTATGACAGAACAATTTATGAATAATAACGTTCCACAACAGAACGATGGCAATGCCTAGACTCTACCTAATGGGGGGAAGCAAGGCCCACCATCATGCCCGGAACTCGTCCAGGGTGGTCTGGTTGCGCACCACTGGCCGGTAGAGCATGCCCTCCCCCTCCTTGGGCAGGGTGATGCGTACCGACACCCCCTTGCCGTCGATGCGGACCACGCGGTCCGCACTGTCATACAAAAGGGAGCGCAGGCCTTTGCGGGACATGGGCTTGGCCTGGCCATAGTTGGTGATGATGGTGATGAGCGACCGCTCCTCGGTCAGGGCGCGCAGCTTCTCCATGGCGCGGCGCATCAGCTGCAGCGACTCGGTCCAGTTCATGTCCGCGTCCTGGAAAAGGTCAGGGAAGCAGGATACTACCACCAGGCCGGTGCGGATGCGGTCCACCTCGGGGTCCAGCATGTCCTCGATGAGGGTGGACATCTGGTAGGCGGTGAACGCCCGCGACACCGTGATGTTGTGCAGCACCTCCTCCGGCGGCACGCGGTAGCGTTTGCAGATGGCGCTCAGCTCGTACGGGTTCACCGAGTTCCCTCCGTCGATCCACAGCACCTCCTCGTGCAGCTCGTTCACCGCGTTGAAGCAGAACAGGTTGACCAGCTCGAAGACCAGCCGGTCGGAGCTATCGATGAACGTGATTGTCCCCGGCTCCAATCCGCGCAGCAATGCGTCCACTGGCGGTATGGACGTGACCAGGGACCGGTACCGGGCGGCACTGGCGCCCAGTCCGATGCGGGAGTGCTCCTCCGTCTCTAGGTATGTGTATTCCATCGGCCCTCACCGGATATGCCTTGTCTTGAGGGTATAAAGGGGTGTAGGTGGGGGTTTCCCGAAAGTGAGCCAGCATCTAAAAGTTGCGATGATGCCAGGATAAATGTTCTATATTCGCCCTCGTATAGGTTCGGACATGGAAGGGGGTGCGCTCAGCGTCAGGTGCGGCAACGGCATCGAGGTGAGCGGCGCTGGCATCAGCTTCCATCTCGACCCGCGCAGCCTATCCACCAAGAAGGTCCCGCAGGGGACGGTCTGTTGCACCTCCCACGCCCATTCCGACCACATCCCCAGCACCTTCGAGCGCAAGGGGCCTAATCGGATCGTGTCATCCGAGTTCACTAGGCGCTTCATCTCCGAGATCAAGGGCCGGGCCATCGAAGCAGAGCATTGTGACAAGGTGCGACTACACGACGCTGGCCATGTGACCGGATCGGTGATGTTCGAGATGGACGTCGAGGGGCAGAGGGTGCTTTACACCGGTGACTTCTCCCCGAGGGACCGGTTCCGCATCCAGGGCGCTCGCCCGGTCAAGGTGGACGTGCTGCTGACCGAGGCCACCTTCGGCAAGCCCCAGTACGTCTTCCCTCCCACCGAGCGCATCTTCAAGGTCATGACGGACTGGATCGAGGATTCGCTGTCCCAGGGATTCTCCGTCGCTCTCTTCACCTCTTCAAACCTGGGCAAGACGCACGAGCTGATCCATGCCCTGCGCGACCTTGAGCCCCGGGTGCATGGGACCATCTCCGAGAGCAGCCGGCTGCTGCAACGTTGCGGTCTGGACCTGGAGATCAAGGAGCACGAGCCAGGGGACGTCAGCACGCCGGGAGTGCTCATCGGCGCCCATGGTCAGAGCATGACGCAGGAGATCATGTCGGCGAACCGTAAGGGGCGACGATTCCGCAAGGCGAGCGTGAGCGGCTGGGCGGCGAACGGGAACAAGCGGGGATATGTGGACGAGCAGTTCGCCATCTCTGACCATGCGGACCACGACGAGCTGTTGGCCTTTGTGAAGGCATGCTCGCCCCGAATGGTGTATGTGGGGCATGGGTACGCCTCGGAACTGGCAGGGGAGATACGCCAGAAGCTGGGCATCGATGCCTGTCCGGTCCCCAGCGCTGGGCAGCAATGCCTCCTGAACTATTGAGAAAATTCTCTTAAGCAGGGAACGTGCTCCATCAACCATGCCCTCATTCCAATTCTGGCAAAGGTGGCTGAAAGGGGTATGCGTACTCGTCATCGCCCTCGGCCTGTTCATGGCATTCCTCATCGGCATGGATGTTTTCTCTGCGCTCTCTGGCCCTATCGACGACGCCTTCTTCGAAGATGGCCTTACCGAGGCGGAGAAGGACTTCCAGGCCTGGGCGTACGGAGTTTGGGGGGCGACCATGGTGGGATGGGGCATCGTGCTGTACTTCGTGGTCCGTGGGCCCTTTGCTAAAAAAGAGCCGTGGTCCTGGCGGGCGATCGCGTTCGGCGTTCTGGCCTGGTTCGCCATCGACACCGGGTTCTCTGCGTATCATGGCGTGACCATCAACGTGCTGGTCAACATCGCAGTTCTGGTCCTGGCCTTCATCCCGCTAGCTGCAACGTACAACGATCTCAGGCCGGCCTCTGCCTGAGGGTCCAGCCCTTGGCATAGGTCCCTGGGGGCATCAATACCCGCTGGGTGCGTACTGCCAGCCCATCGGTGGCCTTCAATAAGTCCACCGCAGCTGCCGCCGCTATGCCCAGACCGATCGCCTCCCCCTTGAGCGTCATCATGGCCACGGTGGCTCCCTTGGCGATGCTTTCGTCGAGCTCCACCACCCCGGGGCAGGCCAGGTCCGCCCCGTGGCACACCGCGTCCACGGCGCTGTCCTTCAATATGATGTGGGGAAGAGGTTCCAGCAATACTTCCATCGGAATGAGCATGGAGCGAAGCCAGGTCGGGTCACCTTCCTTCCATCGCACCACCGCGTCGGTGAGGTCTTGCAATGTGATCGCCTGGTCCTCCACCATGGAGCCGGAGCGGGTACGGCGCAGAGCTGCCATGTTGGCCCCCACGCCCAAAGCCTCGCCGACGTCGACACAGAGGGTACGGATGTAGGTCCCAGCGTCGCAATCGACACGGAAGAGCACTTCTCGCCCCCCCATCTCAAGGATATCAATGGAGCGGACCCTACGGACACGCATCTGCCTCTTCACGGCGGCACGCACCGGTGGCACTTGATAGATGTCGCCCACGAACGTGCCTAAGACCTCGCGCACCTTGGCCTCGGGACGGTCGCGGTGCAGCTTCATATGACAGACGTATTGCTTGTCGGAACGGAGCACCAGGTCCGTCAGTCGGGTGGCGCGGCCGAGCGCGATAGGCAGTACGCCGCTCACGTTCGGGTCGAGGGTGCCGCCGTGACCGATCCGGTCCACCTTCAGGACATCCCGCACCCAAGCGGTGGCCTGATGCGACGTCGGCCCCTGCATCTTGTCCAGGACCAATACACCAGCCTGGAGCAGCTCTTCGATGGAGCGTTCCTCCGGTGCCTTTCCCCTCCCGGAGGTCCGGGGGGCCTTATCCCTGATGAGCATTGGCATCTCACAGCCCCGCAGCGGCAACTATCCTGTCCACGATCTCCTCGGGACGGAGCTCGCCGGTGTCGATGATGAGGTCGTATACGCCTCGGTCCCTAATATCGATGCCGTAGTAGCGCCGATAGCGAGTGGTCTCAGACATCTCCCTTTCCATGAGCTCGGTGCGGGCCTGCTCCCTGTCCTTTCCCTCACGTTCGACCACTCGGTCCACCCGAACATCGAGCGAGGCGTCCAGATACACGCGCAGGGCAGCAATGTGGTGCCGGGTGAGCATCTGCGCCACCAGGCGGCCCTCTAGAATTATGTCCTCCTTCTCCTCGGCCAAACGGACCATGCGTTGATCGAGCTCGATGTCGAAGCGAGGCTCTTTCTCTGCCAAACGACCGAAGTCGGCCAAGCTGAGGCCGCGCTCCTTCGCCATCTGCCTGAATATTTGACCCGAGACCACGTAAGGCATGCCCGTCCGCTCGGACAGGAGATTGCACACCGTGGTCTTGCCGGACCCGATGGGTCCGCTGATGGTGATCCTCATACCACCGGCGCCGCCAGCTTGTCCAAGCGCTTCTTGAACGAGTAGTAACGCAACATGCGGGCCAATATCTGGCCGAACGGGATGGTCACAGTGGTGTAGACGAATATCCACACAGGGAAGATGTAGACGGCGGTCAGCTCGGCGTTGAAGTTCCAGGGCGTGGAGAACACGGTGGATGGAAGGTCGTTGACGAACACCGACAGCCAGGCGAATATAGGGATGACCACGAGCATGGTCGCAGGGAGCAGCTTGAACTGGGTCTTGGTCTGGTCCAGGGACTTTGTCATGATCTGAGGTTGCATCTCCAGGAGCTTCTTCATCTTGAAGGTGTTATTGTTCTTGCGCGCGTCGCGCAGCTCCTTGTTGAAGGCACCAACGATCTTCTGGTTCTCCGCCTGCTTGACATAATCGGTGAAGAAGTGCCGCACCAGTATGGTGAGGCTGGTCATGATCAGACCACATATTAGCAGCGTGAGGATGGGCCACTGGTTATTGAAACCGATGAGCGGCATAAGCGCATAGCCGACAGCCGTCCCTAACGCTTCCCTTGTACCCTGATCGAACAAGACTATCAGTGCGATACCGAAGATGAAGATGGTGAGGAAATTGCTCCAGTTCATCGGGGGAGCGGAGGGAGTGGTGGCGCCCTTTGAGGGGGCGGCCTTGACCGGGGCTGCTACCTTCTCAGCCATCTATCACTCGCCTCCGAAGAAGCCCCTCAGCACTGGGTGCATCTCCATCATCTGCTCCCGGCCTATGGCCTCGTAGAACTGGATCATGATGCCCACGGTCAGCAGCACACCGGTACCGCTGGCATTGCCCACCGTACCTATCAGGTCGGCACCTGCCGCCAGAGCACCAACGGTGGCACCGCTGATGACCGTGACCACAGGGATATACCTCTCCAGCACCCGTTTGAGCACGCGTGGGTCACGACGGAAGCCTGGTATCTGCAGTCCGCTGGACTCTATCTGTCTTGCCACCGCCTCTGGGCCCATATTAGTGGTCATGATCCAGAATTTGGCGAACAGGATCGAACCGATGACCATGATCGAGAAGAACACGGTGACGTGCACCATGATCTCGAAGTTGGTATGGTCGTAAGCAAGATACCCGTAGGTAGCTGGATCCAGTATCGGCATCAACCAACTGCTCACCCCCTGTGGGGAGGATACGTACCAAGCGAGACCGCCCTGCGGGAAGGTGGAAGGTGGTACGAAGTAACCCAATGACGGGTTGCCACCGATGAGCGGTATCTGGCTCAAAGTGGGATTGGTGTACAGCAGCAGCGTTATCATCTGGAAGTTGGCCAAGAGGGCCGCCATCAAGATGACCGGGATGTTGGACGCGTACAACAGCTTGATCGGGTATCGGCCGCGAGCCCCTCTGGCCGTGCCATGGGCCAATGGGAGCTCGATACGCACCGATTCGATGTACGCGACGAACATGAATATGATTATCGTGCCGATGAGGGCGATCATAGGATTGGGTGGCGCGAACATTATCTGTTCATAACCTCCGTTAATGAGCCCACTGGCCGACGTATGTTGGATGATATAGAACGTTTTTGGGATGGTTCCGGCCGGAGGGTTCTGGATGCTCAGCGGGTCGCCCGCCGTTACCGGCTCCCAGTTGATGGTACCTGTGACCAAGGCCTGCGCTACGCCCGCGGCGATGAACAGCGAAATACCGCTCCCTATGCCCCATTTGGACACCACTTCGTCCATTAGGAACACGATGTACGAACCGGCGAAGAGCTGGAGGACGATTATCAGACGGGCCAGGTTCAGTCCGTTGATGTATTCTCCAGAACCGACCACGCCGTTCAAAGTATCGACGAAAGTGGCCGATGGCACCAGGTAACCGAACACCTGGGGCACGGCCTCTACGACGATCATGATGATGACCAGGAACTTCTGGAAGCTCTGGTACACCGCCTTGTCTTCCTTGTTGGTCAGGTCCAGCTTGATGATCTGGGCGCCGACGAAGAGCTGCATGATGATGGACGCAGTCACTATCGGCCCTATGCCGAGCTGCATCAGTGATCCCGAGGCACCGGCCAGAATGGCACGGTACTGGGCAAAAAGGTCTACCGTCTGTTCCTGGTCCAAACCGTAGATGTACACGTTCGTCATGAAGAAATAGAGGACCAGGATCAGAACGACCCAAAGCATCTTCGTCCTGAAGTGGACGTGGCCCTCCGGCTTCTTGACTGCCGGTAATCTGTCGGTGTACGGCTTAAAGCGATAAAGCCGGCTCTTCGTCTCCTCCGCCATCTCCATCCCCTGCTAGGTTATGGCGTGAGGATATGCCCACCAGCTTCTTCAACCTTCGCCTTCGCCGTCTCGGTGCACTCGGACACCATCACATCGACGGCGGTGGAGATCTGGCCGGACCCGAGAAGCTTGTCCACGCCCATCTTGTTAAGGTCGACCTTGAGGGCCTTCCCTTCCTTGACAGCGTAACCGTCCTTCATCAGTCCTTCCAGTCTCTCCTCCAGCTCGCTGACGTTCATGGTGACCTTGGCGCAGACGACCTTCTGCGGCCTCTTGAAGCCATGCCGACCGAAGTGGTCAGGCATGTACTTCAGCATGTGCATGACCTTGTGCTTGTGAAGACCGGCGTTTCCCGTACCGCCGTGCTTGCCTGCGCCCCTGCCGGACTTTTTGCCGCGTCCGTGGGTCCTGGATCCTCTGAACTTATCGGTCCTGCTAACCATTATCTCAACCTCCCTATCACATCATCCTTTGGATGAGGTCGTTGATCTTGGCGCCACGGTAACCCAGGGCACCACCGTTCTGGAAGGACCGCTTCACTCCCTCATACCCCTTGCGCGGAGGCGTAAGGCGGAATAGGGGTTTGACGTCCTTCATCTTGGCATATGTATATTCGTTGGCGCAGACGGCCCTGGACAGGGCGAGGATGGAGCTGTACTCCGTCCTCTCCTTGACCACTTCGTCGTCGATGGCCTTGTCGCCCACCAGGCGGCCACGGAACTTCACCATGCGGGCCAAGGTCTGCTCGGAGACCTCGCCAAAGGTGACATAGTCCTTGGTCTTCTGTAGCATGCCCTTGACGGTGTCGTTCTCGGGCAGTATGACGCAGTGGTTTACCCGGTTCAGCTTCATCATGAGCATGGTGTCCTCGATGTCGTGGTTCACCTTGGAGTGTCCCCTGACCCTAACAACTGCATAGGCCATGGGGCTCAGTCCTCCTGGGCGGGCGGGACGTCGAGCTGTTGCTCCGCCATGTGCACCATGACCGGCCCAGAGACGATCTTCAGCTTCTGGGACTGCTCCTCGGTGACGCGGAACTCGGAGGTCTTCTTCAATGCGTTGTAGGTGGCGTAGGCGTAGTTGACGGTGGTCTTAGTGTGTCCGCCCACGAAGCCCCAGGAGTCCTTGACGCCGGCCAGGGAGCAAATGCTCTTGGCCACGTCGCCGACCGCCAGGGTGATGCCGCGCGGGGCGGGCTTGAGGGTGACCTCGACGCTGCCCGACTTGCCCGTGACCTCGAAAGGCAACGAGTGGGGCGTGCCGCAACCACATTCCCAGGAGCCGCAACCGCGCTTGATCTCGATCATGTGCAGTTTGGCGTTGTCGATGGCCTTTCGTATGGAAGGCCCGACCTCCTTTCCCTTGCACCGACCGATGCCGACGAAGCCATCGCCATTACCGACCACCACTGTGATACGGAACTTGACCCTTCGGCCTGAGTCGGTCATCCTCTGCACGATGTTGACGTCTATGACCTCGTCCTTGAGGTCTGGGAGAAGGATGTCCACGATCTCGGCCTCGCGAAGCGGGAGCTTCGTGGCAAGGGCCTGGCTCATGGTTGTGATCTCTCCGTTGAGCACCATTCGGCCCAACCTTGTCTTCGGAACCCAATCCATATCAGTTCGCCTCCATGCGGGTCTTTACGTTCTGAACCATCTTTTCCACATCATCGCCGATGTGCTTCCCCATCAACCTCTCCTTTGAGGGCAGCACGTCCTTGCCATGGGGGATCTCCAGGCCGGCGTCCACCAGGCCCTTCAGGGCGGCGAAGACGCCAGAGCCCTTGGTGGGCTCCTTAAGGCCGATGTCCAGCACGGCATTGCTCAAGCCCTTCTGCTTTGCCCTCCTGCCGGCCAGGTAGCCGGTCAGGTAGGCGGCCGGGATGTTCCCGGTGGCCTGGTCCCAACCCATCTCCACCAGTTCACGGGAGTGGGCAACGACGACCACGCGGTCGCCCTTGGGGTCATAATCGATCAACTGTACGCTGACGTTGCGCAGCGTGACACGGACCACCGCCCGAGGCACGTGGCCCCGAAGCAACCTGGCCCTCTGTCTGTAGTCGGTGCGTCCCTCCCGGCGGCGCCGGAACGGGACCTTATATCGCGGTCCATGGGCCATCAGTTAACCTCCTTAAGGTGTCCCTCGGTCTTGAGGTGCAGCATCAGCTGACGCTTGCTCCTGAACATACCGCCCTTCGACTTCCGGTAGAACTGGCGGTAGACGCTCCGCGTTATCTTTCCGGTGTCGCGCATCTCGCGCAACATTTCCCGAATGGGGCGAATGGTGCGTATCCACCTCTGCTTCCTCGGTGTACGCGCTCCGGCGGTACCCTTTCTGCTGCCCTGTCCACGCCGGCGGCCCTTGCTCTTCTGGGCGAGCCTGTATCTCGCCCGGCCGCGGGAAACCCCCGTCTTGGGGAGGGCGCGGATGGACCCGGCTTCGATCGCCTTCCTGATGTCGGCACGGGTAATGGCGTCCGCGACGTCCTCGATCTGGTTCGGGTCGATCCAAACCCTGGAATGACCACAGCCGAGGATGTCAGCCGCCATGCGCTTCTGGTTCTTCAGATCCATTATTTCACTTCCTGTTCAAATTCATCTGTTGAGTACGCGGATCCCTTCCTGGTCCGCCTTGGCGATTATGTCGCCCCTCTTCCTCGCCCCCACGGTTCCGCCGATGCGGACGGCTTGGACCTTGGGGTCGATACCGTTCAATTGGCTGACGTTGAAGACCATTACCTCTTTGAATCCAGAGGGATGCAGGCCCCTGACCTCTGCCGGGCCACGGTACCCGATGGACACGATGGGCGGGCGGTAGCCATAGTGGCGGCGCATCTTGCTGTGCATGCCGCGCGGCTTCCTCCACTTGCCCTCGAGCTTCTGGTATCGGAACCACTCCTGGCGAAGGAACTGGGGGCGGCGGGAGTCGATCTCCTTGCGCTTGAGCAGCAATGCCTTCGTCTGGTCGTCGAGCTCGGGCTTGCGCTTTGTGACGTATTCGCCCTCCTCGACCACGGCGGCCTCCGTCTCTACGACCTCTGCCTTGTCTTCCTTGGCCTCGGTGGGGGTGACGCCGGACTCCTCGATTACCTCGGCCCAGTGGTCTGCCACTTTCTTGCCGACTCCGTCGAGCTCGTCCACGATCTGCTTCTTCTTGTCATCGACGAGGAGCGCGTCCAAGAGCTCCTGGAGATTGGTTATGCCCATCTTCTCCAGCTGCTCGGTGTACCCCTCCCTGTAGTATGGAAGGTCGGAAAGCTGTTCCAACTTCTTCTTCTTAGCCATTACTTCGCCCTCCTGGCCTTCTCAGTGATGTATATTCCGTCCTGGAACACCCTGGGGTCGAATCCCTTGATGCGGGTGGCCCTTTCGATGTTGGCCGCGGTCTGTGAGACTGATTCCAGGTCCGCCCCGGTGGCGATGACCTCGTTCCCTTTGACCTGGACCTTCGTGTCCCCGATGATGTTGGCCTGCCTTGGCGCCTTCTCCCCGAGGAAGTTCTCTATGATGAACTTGTTCCCCTTGGTGGCCGCCTTGATGGGGAAGTGCGAGTAGACGATCTTCATCTCGTACTCCCAGCCATGGGTCACTCCGCCGAACATGTTGCGCACGTGCGATCCGTATGTGCCTACCAGCGCCTTTTCCGCGGTGCGCGGCATCTCGCAGCTCACTTCCACGTGGCCGCCGTCCACCTTCATCTTCACCTTTTCATGGGCGAAGTCCCTGGTCAGGGTGCCGTTGGGTCCCTTGACGGTCAGCTTTTGACCGGCCATGGTGACCTGGACGCCCTTGGGTACCTCGATCTTCTCTTCGATATGCCCTGTCACTACCATCCAAATCACCTCAGTACACGAACGCCAACAGCTTGCCGCCCACACCGAGCTCCCGGGCTTGGACGTGGCTTATGACGCCCTCCGTGGTGGAGAGTATCAGCACGCCGAAGTCCTGGGCGGGGAGATAACGGGACTCCCACTGTTCCAGGTCCACCTTCTTGATGGAGTACCTGGGCTTGATGACGCCGCAGTTGTTGATCCTGCCTTCGATCTTCACTTTGAAGACGCCGGCCTTTCCATCTTCTACGAACTCGAACTGGTTGATGTAACCGTTCTCCTGCATGACCTTGAGCACGCGCCCGATCAGTTTGGAGGACGGCCTGATGATGCATTCGTTCTTGCCTACCATCGACGCATTCTTGATGGTCGACATAGCATCGTTCAATGGGTCGTTCTGCATGTGCTCACCTCATGAATACTTCTTGAATCCGATCTGCGGAGCGATCTCGCGGAAGCACTGTCTGCAAAGGTGCATGCCGTACCTCCTGATCATGCCCCTCTTCCTACCACAGCGCGTGCAGCCTTCGGTCCGCCCGAACTTCTTCTTGGGCTTCATTCCATCACCTCGATGTTGTACTTCTCCTTCATGAAAACGGCCGCCTCTTGGCGGGTCATGCGGTGGCTGTGCGGGATCGTGCGCTTCATGACCCTGCGCCTGGCCACACGCCTCCCGGGCCGGCAGATGACGACGTTCACGTCCATGCCAAAGATGCCGATCTCGGGATCGTACTTCATGCCTTCGAAGTCAGTGTAGTCGGATATGCCGAAGGACAGGTTGCCCTCCGGGTCGAAGGACCACATGGCCACGCGGTTCTCGCGCACCCATAGGGCCTTCTTCAGGAACGTCTCGGCCCTCTCTCCCCTCAGGGTGACCTTGCACCCGATGGGCATGCCTTCCCTCACGCCGAGGTCGCGGTTGGTGACCTTAGCTATGGTGACGCGGGGCTTCTGCCCGGTGACCATCTCCAACACCTTCTGTGCCTTCACCAGGCGCTCGCCGGCCTCGCCCACGCCTATGTTGACCGAGACCTTCTCCACTCGGGGCTGCCTCATCACGTCTGACATCTCAGTTCGCCTCCGGCAGGGTGATCTCCGGCACCTTGGTGCCGATGACGAATGCATTGTCGCGGATGGTGAGGTTCCCGTCCTTCATCCTTACCAGGTTAGGGGCGGAGCTGCGGGTAATGACGTACTCCTCGATGACCCCGATCTCGCCGGCGTGCACGCCGCTCACGATGAGCGCCACGTTGCCCTTGCCGAACTTGTAGGTCTCAAGGATCTTTTGGGATGGGACCTCCAGCTTCACCACGTCGCCGCAGTGGAAGTGGTCCTTCTCCACTAGTACGCACCGTCCATCATGCAGGTTGAGCTGGGTCTTACCACCCTTCACCGTGGTCTTTCCGTCGATGCGGCACAGCTTCCACTTTTCCCTGCCCTCGGTTACCGAGACCAGGCGCAACTTGCCATTGCGGTCCAGAAGCATGCGATAATGCTGGTTGATCTTGGGGATGGAGACGACGTCCATTAAGCCGACCGGGAACTTGGGGTCGGTCACGACCCTGCCGTCCACTAGGACGTCCCGTCCTGACAATATCTTGACGCCTTCGGAGGCATTGTCGCATAGGCCGAGCATGTCGCGGATGACGATCATGATCGGCATGCTCCACTCCTTCTGGTGGGCGCCTGGCGCGGTGCTGGTGATCCAGACCGTGGTCTTGCGCGGAATCGGCCAGCTTCTAGGGGCCGTCACTCTCTTCATATCGTTGCTCATGAGGATACCTCCTTCTTCTGGAGCCTTGCCTTCCTCCAGGCGTCCTTAAGGTCCAATTTTATTATCTCGACGTTGGAGGCATGCACAGCGCGCCCCTCCATGGTACCGTCGGCCTTCGGCATGGTCATGCCTTCGACCATGATCCTTCCGGTCTGGGTGTCAACCTTGGTGACCTTCCCTTCAACGCCGACGATCTCGGCGTCCCCGCGCAGCACCTTTACGGTGTCGCCGGCTACCACGCGGGCGGAGCGACGGTCGAACTCCTTTCTCAGCTCAGGGCTGAGATGAGAGGCCACCATCCGGCTCTTCACGTGAGTGGGGGCGTTGTATAGCCTCTTCCTCTGCTTCCTCGCTTGAACGCTCTTGTTCATTTCCCTCACCTCAGATGATGGTGGACGCGGTCGCGGCGATACGCGGCCACCGCTCGGCGGCCTCTCTCGCTACAGGTCCCTTGATATCGCTGCCCTTCGTCTCGCCCTCCTCGGTCGTGATCACGGCGGCGTTGTCTTCGAAGTGCACCATTGTACCGTCAGCGCGTCGGAACGGCCGCCTTTGACGGACGATCACTGCATAGACGATCTGACGTCTCATCTCTGGGGTGCCCTTCTTCACGCTAGCCACGACAATGTCCCCCACCGATGCGCTGGGGCAGCGGCGGTTCACGCCATGATATCCCGGCACGGCGATGACCCTTATGATCTTCGCTCCGGTGTTATCGATGACGTCGAGGTTGGTGCCAGTGATGACTCCCTTGGTCTGCTTTCCGGCCAATCCTTTCATGCACTTCACCTCTTCTCGACGATGACGAACGAGACGGTCTTGCTGAGCGACCGGCACTCCATGATCTTGACCTCGTCCCCAGTCTTGATCTCAAGACAGGGCGGGTTGTGCACGGAATACCGGCTGGTCCGCTTCTCGTACCTTTCGTACTTCTGATCATATTTCAAGTAGTTGCGCTCCACCACCGCTGTGCGGTTCATCTTGATGGATACGACGACCCCGTCGATGACCTGACCCCTCACCGGCAGATTGCCGTGGAAGGGGCAGTGCTTGTCATCGCACACGTTCTTTGGGGCCTTTACATCAATGCCAATGTCCCTGACCTCACCATTCATATAAGATCACCTAATCTTCTTGATACGGTCCTCTGGTCGATGCTGGATCTCCGACCCGAGCACCCTGAACCTTTTGCTCTCGAATGTGAACTCGAACTCGTTGCCGCGTTTGGGGACCATGCGCTCTCGAGCACCGTCTGAGATGGTGATGGTGTTCTTGGTCTCGTCCATCACGATGCCGTGCATGAAGTAACCTGGGTGGCCCGATGCCACCACCTCAACCTCCAGACCGATGAACTCTTGCCTCATGAAATCCCTCTTATCCATAGATGGATCATCTGACCTCAGTCTTGAAGCCCATCTCTTCCAGGAATTCTTTGACCTTTTTCTTGTGGTCTCCCTGGAGCTCGATCTTGCCTTCTTTGGCCGTCCCGCCGGCGGCGCACTTGTTCTTCAGCTTCTTCGCCAGGTCATCCAGGTCGATGTCGTTGTCGTCGATTCCCTCAACGACGGTGACGACCTTCCCATAGCGGCGGCTGTCCGTGTAAATCCGGACCGATGTGTGCTCACGCGCGATCTCCTCGCACATGCACAGCTCTTTTGGTAGTCCACACACGGAGCAAATCTCGGCCATTACTTACCTTCCTCCTTCTGGATGGTGAGGATTCTGGCTATGTTGGTCCTGATCGCGCGGATCTTGCCTGGGCTGGCGGGGGCACCGCCCATCGCCGCTGCACCCTTCTCGTGCATAAGCTCATCCTGCAGCTCCTTCAACTTGGAGGAGCGCTCCTGCGGGCTTAATGCACGGATCTCGGATGTCCTTATCAGCGCCATCAGCTGGACACCTCCTTCTCGTCATCCAAGTCGGATTCCGTTCGGGATTGGTCCAAAGGTACGGTGGCGTCGATCAAGGTGTCCTTCGGTGTCAACTGCTCCACCATGTCCGGGAGGGCCGTCTTGGCCTGTTCCAGGTTCAGGACATCGATCTCGGCGGGCAACCTAGCGTCCGGGTCCATGATCTCGACCTTGACGCCGATTACGCCAGGTTTGAGCTTAGCTACGGCGAACCCGGTCTTGACGAACTGCAGGCGGGTCTCGCCGCAGTACTTAATGTAGCCCTCTTTGAACTTCTCAGTGCGGTGCCTCTCCCCAGTCAGCTTGCCGGATATGATGATGAGACATCCTCTGGCCCCGGAGTCCATGATGCGGCGCACGGTGCTGTGCCCGGCCCGGCGGAAGTGCCAGCCGCGCTCCAGCGCGAAGGCGAGCTTGTCTGCCATGATCTGGGCGTTCAGGTTGGGGTCCTCTACCTCTTGCACCTCGATCTGGGGGTTGTCGTACTTGAACCGCCTCTCGATCTCAGTGGTGAGCATCTTGATGGCGGAGCCTTTCCGCCCTATGACGATGCCTGGCCTCTCTGTGGTGAGCGTGACGCGCGTACCCATTGGGGTGCGCTGCACGTCCACTCCTCCGAAGCCAGCGCGGTCGACGGTGTGCATAAGGTACTCTTTGAGGAGCACCCTCCGGATGTTCTCAGCGATGAACTTTCTCTCGCTTGCCATTTAGCTCATCTCCTCCAAGATTACCTCAATGTTCACGGTCTGCTGATTCCAGGGGGTGCTGCGTCCGTGCGCCCTGGGCATATAGCCAGCTATGGTCCGGCCTAGGTGTGCGGCGACGACCTTGACGCGCATGTTGTCCGCGTCCAAGCCTTTGTACTCGGCGTTGGACTTAGCGCTCTCGATCACCTTGTGAATGGCCTTGGCGGCCTTCACCGGGTAGCGACCCGGCCCCACTCCCTGCTTGTGCGCCACGCCGATGTTGTAGCGGCGGATGGGGACCGGGCGGGTAAGCTCGACCACTTCCTCCAGCATCTTCAGGGCGTCGTTGACGGGCTTGCCCTTCAACATGCGACAGATCTCACGGGAGAACTTGGGGGAGATTTGCATCTCCTTCCCTATCGCCCTAGAGGTCGTGTCCGCATCAGCTTCCATTGTGTATCCAACCATTGCAACACACCTCACTTGAGCGGCAGGAACTTGGACGAACGTGTGGCACCGACACCTGGACCCGAGTGCTTGACGGATTTCCTGGTCATGCTGAACTCGCCCAGATAGTGCCCGATCATCTCAGGCCTGATCTCGATCTCCTTGAACTCCTTGCCGTTGTACACCGCGACCTTCCTTCCGACGAACTCCGGGATGATGGGTATGTCCCTGCGGTGCGTGCGCACCACGTCATGTTCCCCGGACTTGATCTTGTCGAAGGCGGTCTTCTGTTCCTCATTGAACCCGCGAACGAATGTCCTCCTGATGCGGCTGGGCATCAGCTCCAGGACCTCCTCGAAGGGCATCTCCTGCAACTGCTCCATGGTGAAACCGCGGTAGGTGAACTCCTTCTTCCTGCGACCAGTGATCAGCGTCTTCTTCTTGCGCTGCTTCCTGCGGGAGGACTTCGTTCCGGTGAGCTTATCTTCAGCCATTTATGGTCACCTCTTCCCTTTCTTTTTCTTCTGTGGTGAGAGCCTACCTACCTTACGTCCTGGTGGGGCGTTCCTCGACACAGTGCTGGGTTTGCCGACGTGCGGGTGACCGCCACCTCCATGGGGGTGGTCCACCGGGTTCATGGCGATACCCTTGACCTTGAAATACGCCTTGCTCCTGCTTCTGTAGGCATGGAACTTGTTACCCGACTTACCGAAGGGCTTCTCCCCGTGGCCTCCGCCAGCTACGATGCCAACGGTGGCGCGGCAGCGCGAGTCAAAGTTCTTGAAATCTCCAGAGGGCATGAGCATGACCACACGCTCGCCCTTGGTCACGATCGTGGCCGAGCTACCGGCTGCCTTAACGTACTTGCCGCCGTCGCCGGGGCGTCCCTCTATATTGAATACGAGGGTACCCTCAGGGATGTTGGCCAGAGGCATGACGTTACCGGCCGCTATTGAGCCATCCCCATCGACGGAGACCTCCTGGCCCACCATCACTCCCTCGGCCGCCAACATGATGTTGTTCTCGCCGGCGAAGTTGACCTTGACCACCGGGCATAGGCGCCCGGGGGCGTGCATTATGTCCACGATCTTCCCGTCCTTCATGGAAGGAAGCGGGAGGCGAATGTCGCCCACATGCCTGTGGCTCGGGGAACGGTAGGTCATACCGCCGTGCCCGCGCCTCTGCTGTCTAAGGTTCTTTCCCATGTCAATCCCCTCAGAACACTCCGATCCTCATGCCGATGTCCTCGGCAGAGTAGCCTTCAGCCAACTTCACGACGGCGTGCTTGCCGTCCCGGGCGGTCTTGGTCCAAACCTTCTCGACCTTGCATTGGAACTGCTCCTCGAAGGCGGCCTTGATATCCGCTTTGGTGGCGGTGCGCATCACGATGAACTCGAGCTTGTTCCCGTCCTTGTAATCCAAGGCCGGGGAGCCAGTCATCTGGTTCATGGTCTTCTCTGTGACGAACGGGTGCAATAGGACCTTCTTTGGCATCAGCACCACTCTCCTACCTTCTTGATGGCGGACTCGGAGAAAACGGTCAGGCGCCCAGGCATTCCGCCCGGGGCCAGGATGCCCGCGTTCAACTTGTCTGCGTAAGCGATCTCCACTCCGGGGATGTTCTTGGCCCCGGTGAACAGGTCTGCCTTCTCGTTGGAGACGACTATGAGCATTGAGCGGGGCGACTTGTACCGCCTGGACCGCATCTTTCCGCGGCCAGCCCGTACGTGCTTGCCCTCCTTGCTGCGCACTATGTCCTGCTCCAGCCCGATGCTGCGCAGGGTCTCCATGACGTCAGAGGTGCTCTTCAGTCCCTCCACGTCGTCCTCGATGACGACCGGGAGCGTGACCTTCTCGTCGAACTTGTGCCCCCTTTTCTTGACCGTCTCCACATCGGAGGCGGCGGCCAAAGCGGAGGAGCGGGCCAATGCCCTCTCCTTACGGTTGACCTTCTTGGACCAGTCCTTCTCCGCCTTGGGTGGGAAGGCCCGGCGTCCGCCCACGTTGTTAGGGGACTCTGCGGCCTTCGCTCCCTGGGTGAGGCGCTGCACACGGGCGACGCCCCTTCCCTTGCCCCAGGTGGACACCGCGTGCCTGATACCGGCCCCGGGCTTGGAACCGTAGGGCTGGCGGCGGTTGGCCTCCTCTGCCACAACGGCCTTCCGGATGACGTCCGGACGGAACTCGGTGGCGAACACCTCGGGCAGGTCCATGGTCTTGACCACGTCGCCCTTTACGGAATAAACGTTGATGTTACCTTTCTTAACAGCCATTGCTTACGCCCCCTGCTTAGATTCCACGGAGACGTACGTCATACTTGGCGCCTCCTTCAGGTCCACGCCCTGCTTACGTACCGGGTCCCTCAGCCGGACCAGTCTCTTGGTCGGGCCGGGCACGGAGCCGTGCAGCAGAACATATGGGTTGTTGACCAGTCCATACAGGACGAAGCCGCCTTTCGGGTTGATCTCCTCACCCTTCTCACCGATCTTGAGTATGCGCTTGTTGACCTCGGTCCTCTGGTGGTAGCCCATCTGACCGGCCTGGGGCACGGTCTCACGGACGTAACCAGGCCTCTTCGGGGCCAAGGTACCGACCATGCGGCGATGCTTGCTGTTCTTGTGGTGTAGAAGCTTCAGGCCCCAGCGTTTCACGGCGCCCTGGAAGCCTTTTCCGTTGGTGACAGCGGACACATCGATCAACGCGCCCTCTTTGGCGAAGTCGGCGATGCCAATGTCCTTGCCCAGGATGCCCTTCGCATACTCCATGCGCGCATCCATGGTGCCGCCCCCAATGCGGAGCTCCATGAGCTCGGGGACCTTCTTCGGGACGCCCTTCACCATCTTGGGCTGGGTGTAGGCGAGGATGCGGATATCCTCCACATCGACCTCCTTCACTTTCTCCCAAGCCTTGCCCTGGTCGTAGTTCTTGGGTATGGGCAGGCGGCGGGACAGCGTCTCGTCGATGCTAGCGGCCCAGACCTCTCCAGCGGTCCTCAGGCCGTAGCGGGTGTTCTCGTACAGTCGCACCGCGGCCACCTTCATAGGCGGGACCTCCAGCACTGTGACCGGGATCTTGATCTCCTGGCCAGCAGTGGTGCTGGACTTGCGGTAATCGACCATCATAGCGTGCGTCATGCCGGCCTTGTAGCCGGCAAATCCCTGGACCTTCGGGCCTTCGCTGATCTCGGGCCAGTGGTCCATTTTAGGTGTTTGTCTCGAAGCTCTCTTTCTTGGCGAAAACGCCATGGAGCCCTGTCGCGGACGTCTTTTGTTCGGCATATGTCTCCCTCTCTGCTTGCCGAGAGAGCAAACTCTCTGTTCTTGCTAACGCCCATTCTCACGAGTGTTGAGATCCGCACCTTCGACCGTGACTCTGATGTCGCCCCCCAGAACTTAATCGGTTGGCGGTTAAGGGTTGCTCGCGCATTGCCCAAGGAGTCTGGTCGAACGTCCTTATCGCGTTGAGCAACCTCGCATAAGGATACTTATATTTATACTGTGTGGTAGGGGTATATAAATAAAAACAGGCCGAGGGAAGCCTCGGCAGGCCAAATCTGGCCACTATCAAGCTTTGTCTTCCTTCGCCTTCTTCTGCGCCCGCTTGCCCCTTTCCTTGGCGTTGAACCCGGTGGCGGCCTCAAGGAACTGATTGTAGCGCTTTATGGTCTCGGTGGCCACTTCCTCGCTGACATCCTTCTTCATCTTGGTGCACACGGACAATGCGGTCTTGCTGATCACCTTGGTCTCCATTCGATCAAGCGCTCCGAAGGAGGCGACCACCAGGTCCCCTTCCATCGTGGCGTTCCCTATGGTCTCCGCCACGATCTTCTTCAGCCCTTCGCCTTCCAAGTCCGAGTACTTCCCCTTCTTGATATCGTAGTCCATAGCCATCCCTCCATGTCAACGTTCTTGATCGCTCCCTAGATGTCGGTCCAGGTCCACCGCCGTTCGCATCCGGTCCTGGTAGAGCAGCAGCCCCTCCCATTCATGGCGACACCCACATTCCAGCCCGTCTAGTTCCCGGACGTCCTGGGTATAGGAGAAACGCTCGACCGCATCAAGTATCTTTCTGTCGCACTTGCCACAATTGTGCACCCCTCGGGGAGTGCCTCCGCCACTGGGGGTGGACAATATCCTTGGGCCGCCCTTGCCCGCGGTGCAGCGCAAAACCTCGACCAAGGACCACAACCAAGGGGGGCGGTAGTCGCCCCGGCGCCACAAGGCCTCGACCAAAGTGTGGGATTGCACATTGAGCGGGTTGATGGAAATCGTTTCCGAGGTCCTCCGTGCCACTTCGATCGATGCGGTCGTGTCCTTGATGGCCCGGGCCTCGGTCAGGTATGGCGGCTTGAGCAATAGGTAGGTACGCAACGGGACGGAGCCTGATGCGAGAACATCGGCAGCCCTCTGATAATCATTGAGGTGGAAGCCCTTGCGCACAGACCGGTCCAGCACATCGTCGTCTGCGCTCTCTAAACCCAACGCGATCGCCGACCTTCCCTTCGGCAGGGAATCGATGGTCGACTCTACGACGAACTCCGGCCGGGACTCAATCAGAAAACGCCTGACCCTCGGGAAGGAATCGAATAGTTCCCCCTTTATTGTCGAAGGGACCTCGTTCTCGTCAAGGAAGCTACCCGAGGTGTAGACCTTGAGCATCGGCTCTCCATCGTATCGATCGAGCAGCTTGGCCAACTGAGCCTTGAGGTCATCGACGGAGACATCGGTGCTCTCCACGTTGTAACCGCACATGGAGCAGCCTCCGCTCTTGGACCACCAACAGCCCTTGGTGCGGAGGATGGCCACCATGGCCTTGACACGCTCCCCTCCGATCATGTCCTCCTCCTTCCAGATCGCCACTGGCGACGTGCGGTCGATAGTCCTAGTGCTCCTCATGTCACATCAACCTGATGATGCGGTCATTGCCCCCTCCGATATAAACCATATTGTGGCGCGGCATCACAACGTGGAACAATTTATATCAAGGGTCAAGAATCAACTGGAGAGGTCTTTGAGATGGCCAAGCGCATTGCAGTGATAGGCTCGGGAGCGGCAGGGATGACCGCTGCTTCCTCCGCCCGGGAGAAGGACTCAGAGGCAGAGATCACGCTCTTCACCGAGGACGAGCACGTCGCCTACTCGCCTTGCGCCATACCATTTGTCATCGAAGGGCGGATCAAGGACTTCCGATCCATAGTCATGCACACCCCGGAATGGTATCGCAAAGAACGGAGGATCGAGGTGCATGTGAGGACCAAGGTCATACGTGTGGACCTCGAGGCTAAGCTCCTGACATTACATGATGGTACCAACATCAACTTCGACTCGCTGATCCTGGCGCCAGGGGGAACGGTCTTCGTCCCGCCGGTGGAAGGGGTCAAGCTGCCCGGCGTATATCCTGTGCGCTGGCTCAAGGATGGGGAGAAGATATTGTCGGCATTGGACGAGGTCCAGTCCGTGGTGGTCGCCGGGGCAGGCGTCATCGGATTGGAGATGGCCATAGCGTTGCGCCACCGGGGCAAGCAGGTCACGGTGGTGGAGATGTTCGACCAGGCCATACCACGACTTTTCGATGAGGATATGGCGCGGTTGGTCCAGGCGCACTGTGAAAGCCTGGGCATCAAGTTCATTATGGGCTCGCCTTTGGGAGCCATCATCGGCAATGGCATGGTGGAAGGTATCAAGGTCGCAGCAAAGGAGGTGCCCTGTCAGATGGTCATATTGGCCACCGGCGTACGGCCCAATCTGGAGCTCGCCAACCATATTGGTCTGGAAATTGGTCCATTGGGGGCGGTCCGTGTTTCTGCCTCCATGCAGCCCTATCGCAAAGGCAGGTTGGTCAAAGACCTATATCTCGCGGGGGACGTGGTTTCGTGTGAGAGCGCCATCCTTCCCGGTCCGACCCTGAGCCAGCTGGGTTCCTCGGCAGTCCGCCAAGGGCGGGTGGCCGGCATCAACGCCGCGGGGGGCTATGCCCAATACCCAGGGGTGGCCAGTCCCTTTGTCAGCGTCATAGGCGAGGTCCAAGTGGGGGGTGTGGGCATGTCTCGTGGCCTGGCCGACTATTATGGCGTCAAGGTCGTGGAGGGCAAGGCCCACGGCATGACCCGGGCCCGTTACTATCCCGGCGGCAAGCCACTGACCGTTAAGGTGCTAGCGGACGCCTCCACCCATAAACTGATCGGGGCGCAGATCGTGGGGGGAGAGGAGGTCACCGGCAGGATCAATTGGATCGGCGCGGCAATTGTCAAAGGGGTGACCGCAGAGGAATTCCAGGCGGGGTTCGAGAATGCTTATTGTCCCCCCGTATCCATGGTCAGGGACGTGGTCAACGAAGCGGTGGACGACCTGGTCGCCAATCTCTGATGGAAGAATCTTTTTTTATGGACTCCATCTTTCAATTCAAAATCAAAAGACCCTGCATGAAGCATTATGAATTTTCTGGAAGAGATCATGGATTAATGGCTTTGACGCTAAACTCGATTTGAAATTTTGAGAGAGTTCCAAGCTAGCATCCGAATAGTGTGACAAACCACTTTACATTGGACCTTGTTCTTTCGAACGATCGTTGAACGAGATCGGAGTCGGTAATTGAAACGGTTATCGAGCATGCTGAAGGTCGCTACAGCATGAGTGCGATTGCCGTATAATGGCTGATAGATTCTAGGGAAGTTGAAGATGAAATTGACCATGCGTTTAGTTTTATCGGGTGCGCCGAGAAACGGCGTTTTTGTTGATCCTGTGAAGCGGCAGGCTCAGTGTTTCAATGTCGTTTCAATGTTCGCGTTTCCGTAGTAAGCTGAATCAGCCAGGCTCATATTTGGTTCGACATTCGAGGGCATGTGATTTCACACCTTCCCTAACATTAGGCCACCATGCAAATTACTCGTTCAGATGGAAGCACAGGATTTAGAAGACTCCCTTTCAATGGATGCATGCATCTTGACCCAATCCTGGTTGGCCTTGGCAGGGTGAGGCCACTCACGCTAAGGCCTGAGGTTTATTTGTTAAGAAGATGGGAAAGATTAATTACAGATGAATTAGAAGTAAAAGGTATGCAAGTCCGCTCCAAGAGAAACAAACAGGAAAAGAGTTCAAAGGTGAAAGCCGATTTACAACCACGCCAGGGTGGTGAACTTCACCAGATCGCCCAAGGGGAACACTCCCAGCTCACCACGAACCAGGGCGTCCCGATCTCCGATAACCAGAACTCGCTCCGGGCCAATCCTCGCGGCCCCACCCTCTTGGAGGATTTTGTCCTTCGAGAAAAGATCATGCATTTCGATCATGAGCGCATCCCCGAACGCATCGTGCATGCGCGAGGGACAGGCATCCACGGATTCTTCGAGCTGACAGACTCTTTAAAGAAGTATACCACGGCCAAGATACTAACTGAATTGGGTGAGAAAACGCCCCTGTTCGCACGTTTCTCTACCGTCGCTGGAGGCGCGGGTTCAGTGGACACACCGCGTGACGTTCGCGGATTTGCCGTCAAGTTCTACACGAAGGAAGGCAACTGGGACCTGGTGGGAAATAATGTACCGGTGTTCTTCATTCAGGACGCCATCAAGTTCCCTGACCTCATTCATGCTGTGAAGATGGAGCCGGACCGCGGCTTCCCCCAATCTGCAACAGCACACGATACATTCTGGGATTATATTTCCCTTACACCAGAATCCATGCACATGGTGATGTGGATCATGTCTGATCGCACATTACCGCGTTCACTGCGCATGATGGAAGGTTTTGGCGTCCATACCTTCCGGCTGATCAACGCTTCAGGGGAATCGACCTTCGTCAAATTCCATTGGCGCCCCAAGCTAGGTTTGCAGTCCACGATCTGGGACGAGACAGTCAAGATTTGCGGTGCCGACCAGGACTATCATCGCCGCGACATGTTCCAGGCGATCGAATCGGGCAACTATCCCGAGTGGGAATTTGCTGTCCAGCTTTTCACGCAAGAGGAGGCGGATAAGTTTCCGTTCGATCATCTGGACCCGACCAAACTGATTCCCGAAGAGCTGGT
>JACXTP010000120.1 GCA_016919625.1 Methanomassiliicoccaceae archaeon | reverse complement strand
GTCGTCTGCTTCTTCCGCGGCGTGATATTCTCGAAAACCGAGAGATACATGACGATCGGCTTCACCGAAGAGGCGAACCTCGACGAGGGTCACATGTGGCCGACTTCTTTCGCGCTCATGGAGTTGACTTCTGTCGAAGAGGCGAGGATCAGCGTGCTTGTGAAGAAAGCGGTGAGCTGAGGACTGAGCTTGCCAATGGGGATTACTGGTCGAAGACCATGCCATTGATCATGCGATGGCTCCTTAACATCTCATGGCAATTGGGGCATAGGTAGTCCTTACGAATTACATCTGGCATCCCCATGTTTATGGCCACATAATCATAGAAAATGAGGTTGCCTGGCCTCTCGGTCAGGTCTTCCTCTTTTCCTTCCCAATTGCAACGATAACATATTACCACGGCGTTCACCATGAACCATAGGTCCCATGGTCCCTAGCGGCCTGGACCAAGGCATGCACGTTCGCGGGAAGGGCGTCCGGTGGCAGTTCACAGGCCGTCCCTAAAATGTAACCGTATTTGCTATCCCTTCCCTTGATCAATTGCTCCTTGGCCTGGTCATAGACCTTTTTCGGGTTAGGCAGGATCATTAACTTCGTATCGACCGACCCCATGATGGTGGCCCTGTCTCCGAACTCCTTCGCCAAAATGTCAGATGGGAAGACCTCCCTACCTTTGTAGCCGATGTGGAAGATCGTGAAGGGTGAGTATGGCACCTGGTCCCTGAAAAGCTTGTAAGAGGTCTCGTGGTTTCCGCATAGGTGATAGAGCAGCTGCGGCCCAGCACCCTTCCTCATCGCCTTGTCGACGAACGTTCTGAGATACTTCACCGAAAGCTCGTTGACGTCGGTGTCCGAGAATATATCGTTGTTGGCCAAAACCGACCCTGTAGAGATCATTGCCATCCCATAACGGTTCGCCATCAGTTCTGCCCCGTTCACAGCGACCTCGGTGTACTTTGAAACGAGTTTCTCGCAGGCATCCCTCTCCGTTATGGTCCACATGATGAAGTCGGCGATGCCACACAGCTGTGCGCCACCACCGGTCAGGTCGGATGTGTATGTCATCGGGATGAACATCTTAGGCAAGTGTTCCTGAACATAGTCCTGTGCCTCGATCATGCGTCGACCGGTCCATCCGTTCTCCATCTCCTTTATGTCGGGGACCTCCAGTTTGTCGACGGCCTCGATGTCCCGGATGGTGGGTTCCTTGACCACCGGTGGCAGGAAGGGCTTGAACTCTATCTGGGCGCCAAGCTCCGCCACCCATGGCAATGAGAAATACCAATGTGTCACGGGGAGGAGGTCGTACATCTCAGAGGCGTTCGCGACACATCTCGCCCCTAACGCAGGATTGGTATAGAAATCGTTGATGGTATATCCAGTGATGAGGGCGGCATGGGAGAGCATCATTGGGTCGACGTCGATCCTATCGAAGTTGGAACCGGTGAACGGGCTGGCGAACCTCTTCTCCGCATGTTTGTGCCATTTCTCATTCACAGATGGAAAAATCGCATCGGGATTAGGGTCCATGACCACGATAACATACCAACTCGAATATAGATTATCCCAGATTTTATCTGAGATTCGAGTTCGTTGATTTTCATATTTTATTATTTAATAAAAATATAATAAAGACCATTGGTGTGAGTTCAATTATAACCTGGATGAGGCTACTGGAAAATTACGATTCATAAATGGGCTTTAGCCAGCCCAGAAAAAACAAAACAACTCCGCTGTTTTTCACCGATCGTTGGACCAGCCCGATCTATCCCGGCCCGTCCTGCCAATGGGTCAAAAGACCTATATGGACCAGGCTGACATAATGCGGCCGATGCGAGAGGGCAACCTGGAAAGGCGGGATGTGGCGTTGCTGCATGTGCTGATGCGCGACTCGAGGGCGACGGAGCAACAGGTCTGCGGGATCACTGGAATGCCATCAGGGGAGTTGGCGCGGCGAACCGAGGCCATGGTGGAGGCTGGCATCATCCGCTCATTCACGACCAAGCCCTCCCTTACCTCACTAGGCGCCATCAGTGTCCTGGTGTATGGTAAGAGCCGCCTTTCCACCTTGGAGGAGGCCAAGGACCACCTGATCTCCAATGACCGAGTGGCCTGGGCTGCCCTTTCCGGAGCGGGCAGGCTTTATGTCGCCCTCCACCTGCCTGACCCAAAGGAGAAGGACGCCCAATTACGCAAGGTGGAGGGGGAGGCCATGCTGCTCCGTCCCACCGCGGCGGTGCGAGACCTTTTCGTTTCCCAACCTGGCGCCCATGAATACGATCAATTGGAATGGGGGATCGTCCGTTCGCTATCAAAGGACTCGCGCAAACCCATCGAGGATGTCGCTAGAGAGCTGGGGCGAGGCGTGGAGGAGGTGGATGGTCACCTTAGCCGGATGATGCAGAACGGCCTCCTGGACTTCTCCATCGAGTTCGACCCGAACCAGTGCGCCAACCCAATGTGCCTATTCCATGTGGAGACCATCGATACATACGTGCTGGAGGACCGAGTGAGAT
>JACXTP010000119.1 GCA_016919625.1 Methanomassiliicoccaceae archaeon | reverse complement strand
TCTTTCTGCTCGCCCCGGTCTTCACCGACCGTCCCTCGAAGACCGTCAAGAACGCCATAGCCGTTTTGGTCATATCATTCCTGCTCTACGTCCTGTGCTTGGTGCTCTTCGGCGATCCCCAAGGGATTTGGGCATTGGTGGTGCTGAGCTGGGCCATGGGCCTGACCTTGCTCGCCGCAGGGGGCAGGAAGATTAGAAAGGTTGAGTGATCCCTCCCCCTGTCATGGTACCAGCAATCTTCGTTGGATATTTCGCTTAAACAAATTTTATATAGAAGCACTAAAATACCGCCCGCAAAGGAGGATTTTCATATGGCATACGGAATGGGAAATAACCAGCCGATCATCATCCTCAAAGAGGGTACAGAGAGATCGAAGAACAAGGACGCGCAATTCAACAACATTGCCGCGGCCCGAGCCGTTGCCGATGCTGTGAGATCCACGCTCGGCCCGAAGGGAATGGACAAGATGCTTGTTGACTCCCTGGGGGACGTCGTGATCACCAACGATGGCGTTACGATCCTAAAGGAGATCGACGTGCAGCACCCGGCAGCGAAAATGGTCGTTGAGGTCGCTAAGACCCAGGACAATGAGTGCGGGGACGGGACGACCACGTCGGTCATCCTGGCCGGTGAGCTCTTGAAGAAGGCGGAGAGCCTGATTGAGAACAACATCCACCCCACCATCATCGCTAACGGTTACAAGATGGCCGCCCATGAGGCGATAAAAGTCCTGAACAACATCGCATTGACCATCACCCCGAATGATGTGGACATGCTCAGGCGCGTCTCCGAGACCGCCATGACCGGCAAGTCCGTGGGCGGGCAGAAGGAGTTCCTGTCCAACCTCGCCGTCAGCGCCGTCAAGTCCGTCGCCGAGAAGTCCGATGGCGGATGGATCGTTGATGTGGATAACATCAAGGTCGAGAAGAAGACGGGCGGCTGCATCGCCGACACCGAGATCATCGAGGGCATCGTCATCGACAAGGAACGCGTGCACCCCCGCATGGCCAAGCAGGTCAAGGGAGCCAAGATCGCCCTGCTGTCATCCGCTTTGGAGATCAAGAAGACCGAGGTCGAGGCTAAGATCCAGATCCGCGACCCCGCGTCCATGCAGCGCTTCCTCGAGGAGGAGGAGAACACCCTGAAGGGCTATGTCGACAAGATAAAGTCCACCGGGGCGAACGTTGTCTTCTGCCAGAAGGGCGTTGACGACTTGGTGCAGCACTATCTCGCCAAGGCCAACATCTTCGCCTGCCGCCGCCTCAAGGAGTCGGACATGGAGAAGATCTCCCGCGCCACCGGCGCCAGCATCGTCGGCAAGATCGACGAGCTCTCCGAGAAGGACCTGGGCAAGGCCGCTCAGGTGGAGGAGAAGAAGATCGGCGAGAGCGATATGGTGTTCATCACCGGCTGCAAGAACCCGAAGGCGGTCAGCGTCATCATCCGGGGCGGCACCGAGCACGTCATCGATGAGGTCGAGCGTGCCCTGCACGACGCCCTGCGCGTGATCGGAGTGGCCATCGAGGACGGCAAACTGGTCCCTGGCGGCGGCGCCGTCGAGATCGAGCTGTCCCTGCGCTTGGCCAGCTACGCCTCCACCGTCGGAGGCCGCGAGCAGTTGGCCATCGAAGCCTTCGCTCAGGCCATGGAGGTCATCCCCTGGGCCCTAGCCGAGAACGCCGGCCTGGACGCCATCGATGTGGTCATCCAGCTCAAGTCCGCCCACGAGAAGAAGAACGGCAAGAACATGGGCGTCGACCTGGACACCGGAAAGCCGGTGGACATGCTGAAGGTGAACGTCGTCGAGCCCTTGAGGGTCAAGACCCAGGCCGTAAAGTCTGCGGCCGAGGTAGCCAACATGATCCTGCGCATCGATGATGTCATCGCCTCCAGGAAGGCCCCTCCATCCCCGCCAGGCGGCGGCATGGGCGGGATGCCCCCAGGAATGGGCGGCATGCCTGGTATGATGTAAACGTAGGGATGCGATCCCCACAAACCCCTTCATATTTTCAATTTTTATCTCAATAGGAAAAAAAATTATTTAAGCTACCACTGCGTTTTCATCATCCAGTGATGGGATGAACAATCCACTGACAAAAATAATGATAAGCGCACTTGCCGTGACCATGCTATTGGTCGCGTTCATGCCCCTGGCCTCGGCCGAGCCTGCCTCAGCGCCGGCACCTGCCTGGAACCAGGGCGATCAATGGGGTTACAGCTCCAAGCTTTACTTGGACCCCGCTGAGACAGAAATAACTGACACCATAGACGAGGCCATAATCGGTATGGGCGGCTCGATCGAGAAGATGGTCTTTAACGCCACCATGGAGAGCTACATCTATGTCAAGGTCACTGAAGTGACCGCCGATGAATACGTGCTGACCGCCGTCTTCTGTTCAAAGATGAGCGCCATGGCGGATGTCAAGGTTAAGGTTTTAATGCCCGCCGAGGGAACATATGACATGGGAACCGACCCTCCAATGGAGAATATTACCATCCAGGTCGTTCTTGACACTGATTATCTCGTGTTCCAGAGCACCAACATAACCTTGGACCGAACGACCCTGGCCATCAAGAATATCGACTCTTTTAACATGTTGAAATTCAACCTGGATGTTGAGATCGATAACATGCCTTCATTTGACAGCATGTACTACGAAGGGACCAGCCAGACAATCAAATACGAGGATTACGACATCAGCGGCGAGGCTGCGGTATTCCTCAACATGACAGCGGACTTCTCCCCCGCTCTTAACCTCTACGACTTCCCGTTGGCAGTCGGGGAGGAATGGCAGGCCAATTCAATGGTAACCCTTAACGGAGACCTATCTGGCATGATCGATGTCCAGGGATTGCCCGAGGGAACATTGGAAGAGATCTCCGATGCCGATGACGAGGTGGAGTTCCCCATCGACCTGGGTGAGTACACAGGCGAATTCGGTGAGGGTCTCTCCATGACCAACGGCACGCTCGATGAGGTCAGCGAACAGATCAACGCCGAGTTGAAGTGCACCGGTATGCTGGAGGTTGCGGAGGAGGAGGTCACAAATGGCACCATTCAGATATTCGAGGTCTCCGTCAATGACGGTGAGATGAAGTTCTATTACTCCCCCGACCTGAACTTCTTCCACAGCGTGGATGCCACAAGCACCCTGGTCACGGACAACATGGGAGAGATCGGTGACGATCTGCCCATCGAGATCCCCACCGACCAGGAGGCCATGATGTCCATGGAGTACCAGCCGGCCAGCGAGACCGCGCAAAAGATCGAGAGCATCAGCGGTTATGAGGTCGACGGCGTCGAGAACGATAGTGACCCGGATTCCGGACTTCCGTTCATGTTCGTTGGAGTGGTCATAGTACTGGCAGCTCTAGCGGTGGTCGCCGGTGTCCTTATGTACAGGAAAATGAAGAAGTAAAGTGAACCCGTTTAATTGAAACAAGGGGCGCCTTGCGCCCCTACAATATATTTTTCTTCACCCTATCTGTTCATCCAACATGCATGTCCGCTCAATCGACCCGCGAACCGGGCTGGTCATTAAGGATGTCCCATCGGCCAAGCCAGAGGAGATTCGTGAGGCACTGGGTCGGGCTCGGTCCGCCCAATGTGAATGGGCTTCGCGCAGTAAAGCTGACCGAATCAAAGTGCTCAAGGAGGCGGAACGCCTCTTCTTAGAGGAAAGGGACGACATCGTCAGCTTGATCCAGAGCGAAACGGGTTTTCCTAAGAAGGACATTCTAGGGGCATATAACGGCGCGTTGCGCGGTGTGGACTACTACGCAGGCAACTATCTTGCATATCATAAAAAAAGTTTTGAGTTGGACAGGACCGCATGGCCGGACACAGAGGTAGAGGTGGAGTTCGTTCCTCATGGCGTGATCGCCCACATCGGCATCTGGAACTATCCGTTCTGGCAGACCATGATCACGGCCATCCCGGCATTGATGACCGGAAATGCCATCGTTTTCAAGCCCTCTGAGCATACCAGCTTGACCGGGCTTCGCATATCGGAAGTGCTGCATCGCGCTGGTGTCCCCACGGATGTTTTCATCCCGTTGGTAGGGGGCAAGGATATTGGAAAGGAGATGGTCCGATCCAACTTCGACGCTCTGGTCTTCACTGGAGGGCAGAGCACCGGTCTGGAGATCATGCATCGGTCCAATGTCAAGCCGTTGCTTTTGGAGCTTTCCG
>JACXTP010000118.1 GCA_016919625.1 Methanomassiliicoccaceae archaeon | reverse complement strand
GTACGACGTGAAGGACCTATTGGTCCGATGCAACTATTGCTCCACCGGGATCTACATCGACAGGAGCGGGGCAGGGTTCTACTACATCCTGCCTTTCACCTTGGACGAGAACGCCGTCGTCGGAACTTTCCGCCGTTGGGCCGCAGGCTCCACCAAGGCCAAGGACCTGGACCGTCTGGCGCAGGTGCGGTCAGTGAAGCGGCAGTTCTTCCCCGTCTATATGTTCAAGCGAGACCAAGGCGGTGTGGAAGGGGTTTATGTGGAACCGGCGGCATCGACCACATTGCCTGG
This sequence comes from Methanomassiliicoccaceae archaeon, assembly GCA_016919625.1. GTDB lineage: Archaea > Thermoplasmatota > Thermoplasmata > Methanomassiliicoccales > UBA472 > JACXTP01. The sequence continues at coordinate 6,496 of JACXTP010000118.1, read as the reverse complement.
GCTCCATTCCCTTAAAGTGCCTGCCGGGGACATCCGGGTCTTCGATAGCACCTTCGAGCTGAATGGGGTGGAGATGACCAAGCCGGACATCGAGATGCTCCCCTATCTGAACCGGTTGCCGGGGACCGCTAAGGAGCAGGCCTTGGTTTATTTCCCAATTTTCACCCTCGAATATAGTTTCAAGGGCAGCGATTGGAAGGTCATCATGTCGGGCACCACCGGTGAGGTATTCGCCACCGAGTTCCCCAAACGATCGTCCACAATGTACGTTGCTGTGGCCGGGGCCGGTTTCCTCGCATTCATCGTTGAGGGGTTCATAGCTTTGGCAGCGCCGATGCTGGCATTGGGGCTGATGGTCGCCACCGTTGCCGGTGTCTTCTTCGCCTCATTGATAGTGGCAAGGAGGTACTGATATGAGCATAGAGGTGAGCTTGAACTGCCCAGCATGCGGAGGGGCGGTAAAGGCGCAAGAAGGCCGCACCACCCTGAACTGCCAATACTGCGGTTCTGCGCTGTTCCTCGAGGGTGACGCGGGAGTGATCACCATCGCCTTCAAGAACAAGATGGACCGAGAACGGGCCTCATCTCTCTCGCAGGGATGGTTCCGCAAGGGTTGGAAGGCAAGGGACCTGGCCACGAAGGGCAAGGTGCTTGAGGCTTACCCGATATACCTGCCCTTCTGGATGACCAGGATGAGGGTCCTGGGATGGATTTGCGGTTATGAGGAGCGGCAGCGTAGCGATTCCAAGGGCAACACCCGTACCGAGCGCATCCCCAAGGAGGAGATGGTGCTGCACGACTACCCACTTTCCGAGATCGCCTGCGACCCTGGGGACCTTGGCATCAAACGCTTGCGCAACTTCTCCGGAGATAGCGGCCTGGAGGACTTCACCATGATCCCCACCTACGAGGCCACGACGAGCAAGGACCAGGCCTTGGACCACATGAAGGGGGAGGCGGTGACCAACGCTCGGAGGGATTCCCGCGTGCCGCACATCACCTTCGAGAGGCTGCACGTCCTTCCAAGGGCGATGAGCATGGTCTACTATCCTATCTGGGTGGTGCGCTATTCCTACAATGAGAACATGTACTTCTACACCATGGACGGGGTGACCGGGGAAGTGATATCAGGACGAGCCCCTGGCGATCATCTATACCAATCGCTCGCCATCACCGCCGGCACATCCATCGGGGGGATAATGGCCGGGTTGGGTATCGCCTCTGGGGTGACCGAGTTCGCCCTGGGTGGGGTGGTCATCGGAGCGGCCATATTCTTCCTGACCTATACCTTCTTCAGACACGGGTCGGAGATCATACAGGGGGACTTCGACGACAAGAAGTATGGGATTTCGACCTTGAAAGGCCTGGCGGGGATGTCGGACCTGTTCAAGTTCCTCCCCTTCGACATGAGGCGGTGAGTGAGTGAAGGTAGTGCAAGTGAAGTGTCCGCAGTGCGGTCTCCCCATCCAGACCAAGGTCCTGGACCAACTGTTCTATTGCGAGAGCTGCCACACCCTGCACAGTCGCAATGGCGGTGTGAACATCGTGCCCTATGAGATCGCCGATGTTAGGCCAGACCTCAAAGGTCAAGCTACGTACTACCCGTTCTGGAGGGTTTTCTGCACCGTGAACATAACCAACTCGAACGTTGCTGGAGGCACATTGTACAAGCTTTCCAAGTACATGCAGGGAGGGGGCAACACCGGTTCCTTGAACGTCTTTGTCCCCGCGGCCGAGATGGATATCGGAACATCGAAACAGCTGGCCATGAGCCTCACGTATGAACCTCCCCGCTACCGTCCGCGTATGGACTTCGGGGGAAGGGAGCGTCTGGGCACGAACATAACCAAAGAGGAGGCTGCCGATGTGGCGGATTTCGTCATTGTGACCATGGAGGCGGAGAAGCCAGGTGTGCTGCAGAGCCTTACCTATGACCTCAAGGTGAATGACATCAAGCTCATCTACCTGCCCTACTCCTCCGCGCCTGGACTGGTCCCAGCCTGGTAGGTCGAAGAGAGGATTTGGTAACGGAATCCTTCGATTAATATAGCACGGGCAGCTATGGGAATGGCAATATCGATGAGAGCGACTAGGAACATCGCCCTGGCCATATCGTCAGTCCTGTTACTTTTAGGCGTATCCCTGGTCTCGTCCTTCTTATCTGGCAGCGCCATTGGTGCTGACGTCGATGCCCCCGAGGATGTCTGGGGCCGCATAGAGACGTTCGATGAGGTCCCTAGCGGCACCTCGCACGACATCGCCGGCTTGGACCTGCTCCCCTCATCTGACACCGACCTGGTGTTCCTCGATGGGAGCCTTTGGATCATGTTCCGGGGGAACGAGTCAAGGGAGATAGCCCGGTACTCGCCATCTGCACCCCAGACCGGATGGAACATATCTTTCGAGGCCTTCGCACCTCGGGAGGGGAGCGCGTATTACGGGGTGGGGAAGGTCCCTGGCCGATTCTCGCTGATCGCGACCATCGAGGATGGAGACGGCGGCATACTGGCCGGAATCGACCTTCGCATCGCCACGGTCGAACAGGAAGGTATATATCTGAACCGAGGAGAGGGCGCATGGACGAAGATGGTGGGGGACATCGAACCGGCCCTTTCCCGGGACACTTCCACCACTGGCCGTTCACCCGATCGCTACACGATTGCCTTCGCGTATGATGGTCAGTTCTTGAACACGACCGTCCACCATGACCGACGGGGAACGTTGTTGATGGAACAGACTGTTCCGATGGAATCCTTGACGCCTGTGCTACACATCAAAGATGTCGCCGTCATTTCCCCGCTCCCATCAGCTTCTGGCGACTATGGGAACAACGGTGGTTGGATGGTGGACAACCTAGGAGCAAGACCAACTGGGACTCCATACCCGCGTACATCCCCTGTCCTAGAGACCGTGAGACAACAAGACCCCGTCTGGATGGAGGTAAGGGACCTTCGCGGTAACATCATTCCCAACGCAGAGGTCAAGATCGGCAATTTCCCTGCCCCATTCGACAGCTCGCTCGGTCGATACCTGGCCCCGATTAGTCGACCGGTGGACTGGGCCGCCCCTATGGTCTACGAGTTGAACTTACCTTACCTGACCATGCGCGGTCTGATCAAAGTGACCACCAGCGCCTGGGATGCGTACCTATCGACCGCTCCATGGTGGAACGGTTGGGACTGGGTCACGGTCTTCGGCCTGGACGATTGCGTGGGTCCGGAGACCGCCATAAGGCACTACTCCGATTTCGATCACCCCGCCACCGCCTATGTGATGTACCAGGCTGGGTCGTCCGACCTGATCCAAGACAGCGACACTGAGATCGCCATGCACGGCCCCCACGATTACTACACCTGGATGAAGAAGAACTGGTCAGAATCGGTCCAATCGGCGGAACAGAACCAATGGACCTTCAAGGAGATCTATACCTATGCCAGTCGTTGGGACGACCCGGCGATGGGAGGGGCGGGGGATACCTACCTTTCATTGGCGAACCCGGGGAACACCGCGACATATCAGATGATGTTCGCACAGTTCGCCGCCGGCACCAGGATCGAGGGGATCAGTTCCAACCAGTACAACGGCGCCCCGGGCAACTCCACTTGGTTGGGGAGCTATTACCTCTACGGACCTTGGAACAGCGATCCCTGGGTGGGTTGGGTGCCATTGACCAACATGGACCTGATGGACATGTCCAGGCAATGGTCCACGGATAATCCCACCCAATCATACGACGAGGTGGCTCAGAAGTTCGCCATGGTGGCGGACCGGTCCGGCGTGCTACGGGTCTATGGCCATCCAGAGTTCCCAATTTGGGGATACGAATATTCCAATGTGACAGCCCTCTTGAACTATCTGGTCGACGTAAAATCCGACGGGTCGCCCGAGAACTGGAAGGCGACAGATGGAGAAGTGGCTAGCTATATCTACGGCAGCCGGACCACAGGGTTCCGGTTGAACCAAAGCGAGACGGGCAAAGGGGTTCTGGTCTACGACGTGGAACGTAAGGACCCAAAGGCCGCGGGATACTGGAACGTACCTGTCACATTAAAGCTCGACATGGGCGGGGCCAATGTGCTCGATGTCAAGGTGGTCGAGGATGGGAAGACCTACAGCTCTCAGGGTACTGGCCAGGAGCAGCTGCGCAGATTAGACGGCGCCAGGGAGATGGACTGGGGATACGATGTTCGGGACGGCCTCTATGTCTCGCACTTCTGGAACGGCACCTCCAAATTGATCATCAAATTGGAGAGCCCCAAGATCCTCAACATGGCTCCACGCGTGGCCTTGCTGGGTGAACAATACGATTTCACCGCATTCGCCTCCATGGCGGATTCTGGTGAGAACGTATGGGCCTTGAGCGGCTCTCAATCCCCTTGGTTACAGATCATGAGCACATCGAGCTCTGAATGCCTCATCGCCGGAACCCCGTCCCAAATGGGTAGGTACGATGTTTCTTTGAGCGTGGCTGACGCCGACTCCGTCTCATACCTGAACTGGACCATCAACGTGGGCGATGAACCCGACCTGATGGCGCCAAACTCGATGGCCTCACTGCATGGAAATGCATCCACCTGGAACCGGGAAGCGGTGGAGGTGACCTTGATGGCCGAGGACATATGGAGCGGGGTGTGGAGGACGGAATACTACTTGGACGGCGAGGCCTGGAGGACATATACAGAGCCGATATTCGTCAGCGATCAGGGGTGGCACCGCCTGCATTTCCGCTCCATCGACAATTGGGGGAACCAAGAGCCGATGCGAACGGTCGAGTTCGGCATCGATGTGGTTGCCCCAGAGCTGCGCATCCTGACCGCAAATGGTACCCTCTTCCCAAAAGGGGATGCCCTCCTTGCCCTCGAGGGGTGGGACAACGAATCGATGCTGAGCACGATGGTGGTATCGGTCGATGGATCGTCCGTGTATCAAGGGCCCTTCGTGGAGACCCTGGAGCTGCCCGACCTGCCAGCCGGTGAACTGGTCGTTACAGTGCAGGTGGTGGACGCCGCTGGAAACGAAGCTTTGGGGACGACCTCGATGACAGTGGGGGCGCTCCCCGCTGAACCTGGTGTCAATGGTATCATCTTCTTCCTTGGGTCTGCGGTGTTCCTTCTCATCATCATTTTGGTCATCCAGATTGCCATGTCAAGAAAACCCCAATGATTGACAATTTCGGAAGCTGGTAGAGTAAGTTTGATAAAGGGCTCACCCATTGATAGCGGTATGGCGGAATCCCGTTCCAACCTCAAGATCGTCATCGTCGTGGCGGTGGTCGTGATCTTGGTGCTGATGATGCTTTGGGTAGTGTTGGCCTATAACAGCACGGTATCTCAGGAACAATCTGTGAATTCCACATCCTCTGATATCAAGAACAGGTACACGGTTAAGGTCGACACAATGTCCGATCTGGTGCCTCAACTTGATGGGTTCGCCGAGTACGAATCCTCGCTCCTGACTAACATAACTCAGTTGCGCACTGCTTGGCTTAACGCCCTGGACAACGGTGACGACGTCCCTGCCTTGGAGAACATCTCTAACCAGATCGACACCCAGTTCGCAGCATTATATGCCGTCTATGAGAACTACCCCGACCTGCAATATGGTGCATTGGTCTCACAGTACATGGGAGAGGTGGTGGACCTGAACGAGGCCTTGGCCTTTGCCCGGGGAGAGTACAATGATGCGGTCCAGGAATATAACTCAAGCATCAAGTCCTTCCCGATGATGCTCTTCGCCTCCTCCTTCGGTTTCGAGGAGAGGGAATACTGGGGAAGCGAAAGGCCTGGTGACGGTAGCAACCTCTGAGAAGGGTGTTGATGAATCGGCGACAGCGTAACGCCGCCATCGTGGCGTTGGTGATAGTCGGAATAGTATTGGCGGCGGCCTTGTTCGTAATTTACGACAACCCAAGCGATGAATACTCCGGCATCCCGACCATACAACCATACATCAATGATGATGCAGGCGTGCTACTGGAGCAGGACTATTACGACCTGGAGGAATTTTGCTACGAGGTGGAGCTGAACAACTCCTGCGAGATCGCCGTCCTCATCGTCGATGACCTGGGCAAGTACGACCTGAACTCCTTCGCGCTAAGGACCTTCCAGAAGAACGGGATAGGACAGGGGGACAAGGACAATGGAGTCCTGGTGGTCCTCTTCGCCAATGATACGGTGGTCAGATGGCGCACGGTGACTGGGAAGGGGGTTATGGACATCCTCTCCGGTTTCGTCCTTAAGGGATTCGAGAACGACTATCTGATACCTCAGATGGAGGCGGGGGACCTTTCCTATGGGATCACCCTGTACGTCTACGCCATCGGACTGGAGTTGGTGGACAATTACGTTTCCGAGGGCAATGACCCTGTGGATAACTATCCTATCTGGTTCATCCCTTTGAACGGATGGCAGCTCACTTTGGCGATCATCGGCATCGTGGCCTTGATGGTAATAACCCGAGGAAGGGCGCTGCTTTGGGTATTCTACCTTTTTTCACG
>JACXTP010000117.1 GCA_016919625.1 Methanomassiliicoccaceae archaeon | reverse complement strand
TGTCTCCGACATCGTGCTCGACGGTTCGGTCTTCTGCGTGGAGATCTCCCAACGCTCCTTCCGCGACCTGGTCACCGTGTGCGAGTCCAGGCCGAACATGGTGCCCATACTGGGGGATGCCACCAGACCGGACGATTTTCGTTTCGTGGTGGAAGGGCCGGACGTCCTGTATCAAGATGTGGCCCAGAAGGACCAGGCGGGCATCTTCCTGCGCAACCTCGACGCCTTCGGCATCGCCCATGGCATGCTGGTGGTCAAGGCACGCTCTGAGGACGTCACGAAGGAACCGAGGGACATCTTCCGCTCGGTGGAGGCGCAGTTCCAGAAGGCAGGGTTCAAGGTCCTGGAAGTGGTCGACCTGGAACCGTACGAGAAGGACCATGCCATGGTGGTGGTGCAAAGGACATGAGCTTCGTCTACGCCATCGCCTTCTCCGGTCGTAGGTTCCTCATGGTCTACAATCCCAGGCGTCATGGTTGGGAGATGCCCGGTGGAAGGATGGAAGCGGGTGAGACCCCGGAACTGGCGGTGGTCCGGGAGTTCCGAGAGGAGACGGGACAGGGTTTCCTACCCAGGACCAAAGCCCCTTTCCGCGACGGGCATGTCTTCGCGGGCGATCTGATGCTCGTCGAGGGCCAAGGGGAGATGGATTGGAAGTTGTTCGAATCGTTGCCGGACGAGCTGGCCTTTCCAGAGGTGGAATATGTCGAGCAACTGCGGTGGGCCGAGGCGTGCCTTTGCCCTAGGGATCGAGCCCGTTCCCTGACATCAAAGTCTTAAATATTAGTAGTGGAATTGGCTGATGCCTCGCCACAGGTACTTAAACCGTTTAACATTGAAGTTCAAAGAGATGACAATATGGCAAAGATGCACGCCAGAAGAAGGGGGAAGTCAGGTTCCCACCGTCCCATGGTCACGGAGAACCCAGAGTGGGTCCCCGTGCCCCAAGAGGAGATCGTTCAGCTTGTCGTGAAGTTCGGTAAGGAAGGCATGCCCACGGCCAAGATCGGCATGAAGCTGCGCGACCAATATGCCGTCCCCGACGTCAAGCTGGCCACCGGCAAGACCGTCCTGGAGATCCTGGATGAGAACAACCTCTCCCCCAAGCTCCCCGAGGACCTGGTCGCCCTGATGCGCCGGGCCATCGACCTCAACGTACATGTGGTGGCCAACAAGAAGGACGTGGCGAACCGCCGCGGTCTGAAGCTCATCGAGGCGAAGATCCGTCGCTTGGTGAAGTACTACAAGCGCGAGGGCGGCCTGCCTATGGATTGGCAGTACTCGCTCAAGACCGCCGAGCTGCTCATCGAGTGAGGGCGGATGGACGATAACGTCCAGCTTCCCCCAAACCTCTTCACTGATTTTTCTAGGGCGGCGGAGGCCGTCCGTCGGGCCGTAACGGTCCGGGTCATTTCCCACAACGATGCCGATGGGCTAGCGTCCGCCGGAGTCCTCTGCTCCATGCTGCTGCGAGAGTGCAAACAGTTCCAGTGCAGCATGGCCAAGGGCTTCGATGAGAAGCTGGTACGTGAGACGGCCAAGGATGTCGACCTGCTCATCATCTCCGACATGGGGTCCAACAACCTCGATGTGCTGGAGTCCTTGGGCATGCCGGTGATCGTATTGGACCATCACCGACCGGAGAAGGGCGGCGAGAGGTTGATGCACCTCAACCCCCACCTGTACGGCATCGATGGCGCCATCTCCGGTTGTGCCAGCTCGCTCGCCATGTTCCTTGCCGTGCATGTCTCGGAGAAGAACTGGGACCTTCTCTGGGTGGCCTTCGGTGGCATCATCGGCGATAAGCAGCACCTGCGGGGTCTGAGCGGGATCAACATATGGCTCTACCAGAACGGGGCCAAACGGAAGCTCGTCCAGGAGCGCCCCGGACAGCTCATCGTGGACGGTAACCTCAAGGACGCCCTGAACAAGACCACCGACCCCTTCATCCTGGGCGTCAGCGGCGACCGGGAGGGGGTCAGGAAACTGTTGGACGAGGCGGATGTCCTAGACAACCTCCCCTACGAATCGTTGGACGAAGGGCAGCGCATGCGCCTCAACTCCCTCATCATGTTACGATTACTGAGGCAGGGCAGCACCATCGGTAACTTCGAGGAGGTGCTCGCCAACCGCTATTACTTCCCCGAGCAAAAGCAGTTCTCTCAAGACCTCGCCAATGCGTTGAACGCCTGCGGGAAGTCGGAGAAGCAAGCGTTAGGCGTGGCGATGCTCCTCGGCGAGGCGGAGGCGGCCGTGGACGCGGAGCGGATGCGTGTGCAGTTCGGGGAGAGCCTGCTGCATGCCTCGGTCGAAGTGAGTCGAAAAGGTCTCATCCAAGGCGTCAACATCCAGTATTTCATCTGCCCCAACCCGGACGTCTCCTCGGAGGTATGCAGCGCGATGATGCAATGGGTCGGCGACAGGGAGAAGCCTACCCTCAGCCTGGTCCATAAGAACGGCGAGGTCAAGGTCTCCTCGCGAGCGAACCGCAAGATGGTGGACGAGCTCGGGGTGGACCTGGGCTCAGCGATGAAGGAAGCTGCGGCCAAGGTCGGAGGAGTGGGCGGAGGGCACAATATAGCCAGCGGAGGAAGGGTGCCCCGCGGTCGCGAGGAGGAGTTCCTCACTCTGCTCGATGGCATAATCGGTTCCCAGAGATCCGCCAGGGCGGCCAAGTGAACCAATTAAAGGTCAGCGCCAGGTGACCTCGACCTGGTCTGTGCGGAAGCGCTGGTCTATCTCGGTGTCCTTGACGGTCATGCGCACCCCGCCCTCGTACATGACCAGGCCGGTCCAGGCGATCATGGCCCCGTTGTCCATGCAGAGGAAACGGTCGGGCACGAAGATGCTCCCGCCCCGGTCCTGGGCCATCTTCGCCACCATGCCTTGCAGGCGCTTGTTCTGCACCACCCCGCCGCCGAGGAGCACCTCGGACTTCTCGATGTGGGCCATGGCCCGCTCTGTGACCTCGGTGAGCATGGCGAAGCATGTCTCCTGCACGCTGAAGCAGATGTCCTCGATGCCCTCGCCCTTGGCCCGGTGCTGCAGGGCCGCGGTGAGGATGCCGGAGAAGGCCAGGTCCATGCCCTTGACGGAATAGGGGAGGTCGAGGAGTTTGGAGCCCTCCAAGGCGGCCTTCTCGATCTTCGGACCAGCGTAGTATCCGAGCCCGATCTCCCGACCAAGCTTGTCGAACATGTTACCGATGCCGATGTCCAGCGTCTCGCCGAAGATGCGGTATTTGCCGTTGGCGAAGGCGATGACCTGGGTGTTGCCGCCGGAGGCATATAGCAGGACCGGGTCCTTGGCCTCGGTCTTGATGCGCCCTATCTCCAGATGTGCGATGCAATGGTTCACACCGATGATCGGCACCTTAAGGGATATGGCCAGAGCCCTTGCCCCGGTGGCGACGGTGCGCAAGCATGGCCCCAGGCCAGGGCCTTGGGAGAATGTTACCAGATCTATGTCCTTGAAAGATATCCCGGCCTTCTCCACTGCGGCCTTTATCGTCGGGACGAGATGCTCGGCATGGTGATTGGCCGCCTCCCGGGGATGGATGCCTCCCTTCTCAGGTTTGTACATCTTGATCTCGTTGGCAAGGATGTCCCCTTTGGCGTTGACGATGCCTACGCCACAGGTATGGGCCGTTCCCTCGATGCCTAGCGCGATCATGATGACCTAACGCACGAACTCAGGTAAAAAGCGATTGCCCTAGCAGTTCTCGGAGAGCGACTTGAGCTTGTTCATGATCACGATGGCGCCTTCGAAGACCTCGTCGTCGACGACGAGGATGGGGGTGGGCTTGTTCAGCAGCTCATAGTAAGCGGCCTCGGCCAGGCCCTCGGCGGTCGTGGTATCCACGATGTCCACCTTCAAACCTTCTGGTAGGCGTTCCTTGACGTAATCGCACTTCTGACAGGCGGGCTTGGTGAAAAGTAAGATCTCTGGCATCTTGTTCAGCCGCAGGTGATGCAAGAGCCCAATAAAAAATTATTCGTTCTCACCAAGTCAAGTGACGTAGGGTCTGCCAGTGCTTTCACGGCGATAACGAAAGACATATAGAGTAGAACGCTTTACTGCGACAACGCACGGGCTCATGGTCTAGCGGTATGACGTTTCCCTGACACGGAGAAGGTCGCCGGTTCGAATCCGGCTGAGCCCACTCATCTTCTCATCCAGACATTTATTTTTGGATTTCAATTCAATCCTTTCGGTTTGATGGCTGGCTCGTGCCAGAGCCTTGAAACCGATCGACAAGAATAGGGTTTATTTCTCGACTTTCTCATTATTCTTACGATTCCAGATTATTTCTACCCAACCTATCCGTGGTGGATGCTCATCACATAAATAGAAAATTACTGCTTACGGGAGCATGAGCATTTCGAAGAATGATATAAAAAAGCAAAAGGCAGGAAAGAATGAAAAGATGGCAGCGTTAGAGAGCAAAGCTGCATCGGGCAGTGGGGCAGCGAAGAAGAAGCTGGCCAAGATGAAAAAGAAATGATCTCGGATGTTTTACAATTTTTATTGATTTCATTTAATATTTTATTTCCATTATGTTTATTTTATATCGATGCAGAAGAAGTGAGTTTCCCAGCATGACCATGTTACTTGTTACAAGGGTTTGAGATTTACTCAGGGGATGTCATCTTTGTGGGATTCTCTGAACCACACTATCTTCCTTGATCGCAGAATTTAACCGATACTATCTAGACGCGATTGTTTGAAAGAAGAGAGGCGTTGCTAAAAAAAACCAAGTGTGGTAGACCAGGGGGATTGTTTTGTCCATCGGATTTCAACTCCATCACCCGAACCCCCTATGACCTACTTGGGCGGTCTTCCTACCATAGAATACGAAATTTCAATTATCGATGACGGTGTTCAAACGTCCGATGGAACCATTTGATGAATTCGCCCATCAAGCATCCTTTTCGACGGAGAGGTTAAGATTACGAAAAATGGTCCTCGAGGACGCGGAGACCTTTTTTGCCATCAAATCGAACCCCCAGGTGACCTGCCTATATGGGGGAGCGCCTCATCGTTCCATCGAGGATACGCGAAAGTGGGTCCGGGATTGCATCGATGCCACCGAAAAACATACTGCCATGATCTGGACCATAGAAATGATGCCAAACGGCCTGGTAATCGGCATGGTCTGTCTCTGGAACTTC
>JACXTP010000116.1 GCA_016919625.1 Methanomassiliicoccaceae archaeon | reverse complement strand
TTGGTGATCCCCATGGCGGCGAAGACCACGGCGAACTCCTCCTGACCCCCCAGCACCTTGGCCTGGCGGGCGATCTGCAGCGCCACCTCGTTGTGGGGCAGACCGGAGGCGGAGAAGATGGGCAGTTTCTGACCACGCACCAGCGTGTTCATGCCGTCGATGGTGGAGATGCCGGTCTGGATGAACTCGGATGGTGAGTCGCGGGCCCATGGGTTGATGGCGGCCCCGTTGATGTCCAGCCTCTGCTCTGGGATGATCGGTGGGCCTCCGTCCAGGGGCTCGCCGCTACCGGAGAGGATGCGGCCCAGCATGTCCTTGGACACGGGCATCTTCATGGTCTCGCCCAGGAAGCGAGCGCCGGAACCCCTCTCGATACCGGAGGTGCCTTCGAACACCTGGATGACCACAATGTCGTCAGATGTGTCCAACACCTGTCCTTTCTTCTCAGTGCCGTCCGGCTGACGGACGATGGCTATCTCGTTGAAACCGATGGGCTCGGTCTTCTCGACGAATACCAATGGTCCAGCGATCTGTGTGATTGTCTTATATTCCTTGGTGGTCATTTACTTCGCCCCCAATGCCTCGAACTCTTTGCCAAGACCGGTAAGGATGGCTTCCAGTTCCTCATCCACCTTCGGGTCCAGTTTGGCCTTTTGCAGCCTGACACGCACGGGCATGTTGGTGATGGCCTCGACGCTGACCTCGGACTCGACCGCCTTCTGGGCCAGGTCGGAGAAGTTCTTGATGATCTTCATGTACATATACTGCCTGCTGAGCGGAGAGTAGGTGTCAACCGGGTGGTAGGCGTTCTGTTGCAGGAAGATCTCACGGATCATCCTAGCCACCTCCAAGGTCAACTTCTGCTCTTCGGGCAATGCGTCGGAACCGACCAGCTGTACGATCTCCTGCAGCTCGGCCTCCTTCTGCAACAACTGCATGGCCCAGTCCCTTACCTCCGGGAAGTCCGGTGCCACGTTCTGGCGGTACCATCCGTCCAAGGCCCCGGTGTACAGGGAGTAGGAGGTGAGCCAGTTGATGGCGGGGAAGTGTCTCCTCTCACGGAGCTTAGAGTCCAATGCCCAGAAGACCCGGACGATACGGAGGGTGTTCTGCGTGACCGGCTCGGACAGGTCCCCGCCTGGCGGGGAGACGGCCCCGACGACGGAAACGGACCCGGTAGTGTTGTTGCTTAGGTTGATGCGCCCGGCACGTTCGTAGAACTCGGAGAGCCTGGCGGACAGGTAGGCAGGGTAACCTTCCTCACCTGGCATCTCTTCCAGACGGGAGGAGATCTCACGCATGGCCTCGGCCCACCGGGAGGTGGAGTCGGCCATCAGGGAGACGTTGTAGCCCATGTCGCGGTAGTACTCCGCGACGGTCATTCCAGTATATACTGAGGCCTCACGCGCCGCCACGGGCATGTTGGAGGTGTTGGCAATGAGCACTGTCCGGCCCATGAGGGGTTTGCCAGTCTTAGGGTCCTCCAGCTCGGGGAAGGTCGTAAGCACCTCAGTCATTTCATTACCACGCTCGCCACATCCAATGTAGACGACGATCTCGGCATCAGACCACTTCGCCAGCTGCTGCTGGGTGACGGTCTTGCCGGTCCCGAAACCGCCAGGGATGGCGGCCGTTCCGCCCTTGGCTATGGGGAACAGTGTGTCCAGGATCCTCTGGCCAGTGACCAAAGGTAGGTCGGGGGCCAACTTCTGGGTGAAGGGCCGGCCCATACGGACGGGCCACTTCTGCATCATCTGCACGGTCTTGCCACCTATGACGGCGATGGTGTCGTCAACGGTGAACTCGCCCTGCTTGATATCATCAACGGTGCCGGAAATTCCCACGGGCACCATGATCTTATGGATGATGGACCGCTCTGGTACGGTGCCGATGATCTGTCCGGAGACGACCTTATCGCCCTTCTTCACTATGGGGGTGAAGGCCCACTTGACCTTATGGTCCAGGCCGGCGGCGGTCACACCGCGCTTGATGAAGTCGCCCATGACGCTCATGAGCACAGGCAGCGGCCTCTGGATACCATCGTACACGCTTCCCAGAAGCCCAGGGCCTAACTCGGCCACAAGGGGCTGTCCGGTACTGATGACCTTCTCTCCCGGGGCAATGCCCGAGGTATCCTCGTACACCTGGATGACGGTCTTGTCACCGACGATCTTGATGACCTCGCCCATCAGTTGCTCCTTGCCGACCAGGACCACATCGTACATCCTGGGGGAGATACCGATGGCCGTCACGACCGGCCCAGCCACCCTATAGATCTTGCCTTCCTTAGACATTTGATAACCCCTCTATGTTTTGTATAGATCAACGCCAATAGCTCTCTTGACCTTCTCGCGCAGGTCACCTTCCGACTTTCCCACCACGACGACCACGGGAGCGATGCTTGACAGCACCTTGCGCCTTGTCGTCGGGGTTAATTTCTCAACGTCATCCGAGCTGACGGCCAAGACACCGATGGTCGGGTCCGAGATCAGCTCCAATATCTTGTCCTCATAGTTCTCTGGCTTGGATATGAATGAACGCTTGACGCCACCGAGCTTAAACCCGGTGACGAAACTATCGTTGCCTAGCACTGCTACGTCCATCAGATCACCAACAACTTCTTTATCTGGTCAGGGCTGAGCCCGCTCTGCTTGCCGCGGGCGATGATACGGATGTTGTCCACCTCGATCTTCTTCCTGACTATGTAATCCACTATAGGCAGCACCGAGGATGGATAGGCGTGGGAGAGCCTCTCCGATTGTCTCGCCAACCGTTTGTTTAGGGCGATCTCCACCTCGCTCAGCGACCCAGTGGTCTTGGCTGCCTCCAGGGCATCCTTGATCTGTTCGTAATAGGTAAGTTTGCTCAGCTCTCCAATGGCGGCGTCCAATGAATCCGTGGCCATTAGATGCACCAGTTCCTTGATGGAGAGCTCGGCCCCGCCTTCTATGAAATATGACTCGGGCTTATCGGTGTGGACATTGTACCGTTTCAATTTGAGCAGGGTGACGATGTTGCGTACGTCCACCTCTATACGCATCCAGTTGACCAGTACCTTCTCCGGTCGCGTTGGGTGGGCCAGCTGCTCGAAGAACCTTTGATAGTAGAGCTTGTCCAAGTAATCCTCCACCGGCCCTAGGTCGTTAGAGGTCTCCAAGGCGTTGGTGATGTCATCCGGAACGCCCATCCCATATTTGCGGCCGATCGTGTCCAGTATCTCCCTGATGCTGTCCATCGAGAAGAGAGCGAGGATGTCGTCGTTGCTCAGCTTTCCTGCCGCCACGATGTCCTCCTGGAGCTCGTCAACGGTGACCTTGGCCAATTTAGCGCGCAGTAGGGTCTTGACGTTCATGTAATCCCATCGGGCCAGGTACTTCTCCAAGGTGGTCTTGAGGTCCCCAGTGCAGAAGCCGAGGATCTGAGAGTACACCCGGGCCTGGTTCATCGACGTCCCGAGCTCGATCAGGTTGACTCCATCATAGCGGGATGCCAGTTCGGCCATCTCCACCTTGTATTGGGTCTCGCCCAGGAACCTCGCGATCTCGGTGAGGTCCATCATCAATAGCTTGGGGTAGTTGTCCTTGGTCAACAGCAGGCTCTTCTTTGATTTGACCCTCGCCACCGCATAGGGATAGTTACCTCTTCCCCTGCGCAGCCAGCTTCGCTTACTACCCCATTTGAACGCCATTGCTTCACCCAAAGAGGATGTTTGATACGTTCTTAAGCTCCTTTTCCCAGATGCCTTCGAGTATGGTCTTGAACCGATAGTCCAAGCTCACGGTCCCATCCGCGCTCTCCAGGATCAGGCCGGGCTCCATGTCCTTCTCTTCGACGGACTTCACTCCCGGGGTCCCGGCGATGTGTTTCGAATCGCCCTTCGGACAGTATACCTTGGCATTG